>CAMDXR010000035.1 GCA_945877725.1 Limnohabitans sp. Rim8 | reverse complement strand
CAACGAAATGGCCCCGCGCCCGCACAACAGCGGTCACTACACCCTGAACGCCTGCGACCAGTCGCAGTTTGATTTGCAGGTGCGCACCCTGGCGGGCTTGCCCATCACGCAGCCCCGCCAACATTCGGCCGCCATCATGCTCAATTTGTTGGGCGACTTGTGGCCCGAAGCCAGTGCCAAAGGGCCCAGCAGCCCCGCCTGGGGGCCCGTGCTGGCGCTGCCCGGCACGCATTTGCACCTGTACGGCAAGTTAACGGCCCGCCCGGGTCGCAAAATGGGCCACCTCAACATCACCGGCGACAGCCCCGAGGCCGTGCGCGCCACCGCCTTGCAAGCCGCTGCCTTGCTGGGCATCGAAGCTTTTTAAAGACCACCATGATCTTGCAGGCAAACGCCGCCGCCATTGCGCAGGCCGCACAGGCACTGCGCCAAGGCCAATTGGTCGGCCTGCCCACCGAAACCGTGTACGGCCTGGCCGCCAACGCCACCGACGATGCGGCCGTGGCCCGAATTTTTGAGGCCAAAGGCCGCCCGGCTGACCACCCCCTCATCGTGCATGTGCTTAGCTTGGCGCAAGTGCCTCTGTTTGCCGCGCAAGTGCCCGACTTTGCGCAACGCCTGCTCGAGGCGTTTTGGCCCGGCCCCCTGACCTTGATCTTGCCCCGCAAACCCAACGTGGCCCGTGCCTCAGCGGGCGGGCAAGACTCCATTGGTTTGCGCTGCCCCTCGCACCCGGTGGCGCAAGCCCTGTTGCAAGCCTGCCTGGATATGGGCGTGACGGGCGTATCGGCCCCCAGCGCCAACCGGTTTGGCCGCGTCAGCCCGACCACGGCGGCGCATGTGCAGTCGGAGCTTGGACTTGATTTGTTGGTGTTGGACGGTGGCGACTGCCCTGTCGGCATTGAATCTACCCTCGTGGACTGCACCCGTGGCCAGCCCGTATTGTTGCGGCCAGGGCACATCACCCGCACACAAATAGAGGCCGCTTGTGGACGCAAAGTGCTGAGCCAGGACGACCCGCAGGCCACGCTAGGCCAAGCCGCCCCTCGCGCATCGGGCACGCTGGAGTCGCATTACGCGCCCCGCGCCAAAGTGCGCCTCATGTCGGCGCAAGACATTGCGCAAAAACTGCAAGCCCTGGGGCCGCACGCCAACAACCTCGGCGTGTGGTCTGCCGAACACCCGGATGCAGTCCAGGGGGCGGGTGCGGGTGTAGGCGCTGGTGTGGGTTCGGGTTTGTGGGCCGATCTTGGGCAAAGCGGCGACTTGGGCGCAGGGGTGGTTTGGCGTGCCCAACCAGCGCAGGCAGAGCAAGCCGCACACGAATTGTTCAGCGTGTTGCGCGACCTGGACGCCCGGGGGGTGCAACAAATCTGGGTGCAACTGCCACCCGACACCCCCGAATGGGAAGGTGTGCGCGACCGCTTGCAACGCGCGGCAGCTTGAAGCCGCGTGAAGCGACGTTAACGAATTTGAAGCGCTGTTAAAAGCGGAAGCGCCATAAAAAACGCCCGCATGGCAACTGCCAGCGGGCGTTTTTAGATTTTGGCGATCAGAATTTCATGCCCAGGCCCAAACCAATCGTGTTGGGGTTGAGCCTGGCATCAATGGTTTGGCCTGTTGACAGTGAAGTGCGTGTCTTCAAATAGGTTTTGCTGTAGCTGCCATCGAGCATCCACCGTTCGTTCAGCACGTAAGTGAAACCGACTTGAGGCGAAAGTGCAAACTTGGATTGAACACTCAAAGTTGTGGCGCTTCCGCCCGGATTGGTCAGCGAGGTGAGTGTCCCGCTGCCAGTTGCATCAAAAAAGTAGGCATAGGTCAAACCTAATCCCAAGTAAGGCCTGAACACTGAATCCGATTGATTGAATCGGTATTGCGCAAAGACTGTGAAAGGGAGTGCTTTGACGGCCCCTATTTGTCCAATGCCTTCGAGGGCCCCAGCGCCAAACAATTTGTGCTTGAAGGGCAGTGCAAGGGGAACATCGACCGATATGTTGTCTGTATACATGTACGTGATGCCACCACTCAATTGGGTGTCACCGCCTACATCGGTCTGGGTGTTTGTAAAGCTCGGGGCGGTCATGTTGCCACTGGTGACCTGGGGCGTGATGTTGGTGAGGCCCAGACGGCCGAGCCAAGTCCCTGAGGTTTGCGCTGCGGCGCTAAAGACAGTCCCTAAAACCAAGGCTGTGCCGATAAATTTTAAAGTTTGATTCATGTTGTTCTCGCGACTGTTCTATTAAAGCCAACCGGCCAAGATGAGTTCTTTGTTGACCAGTTGGGCCAGTAACTTGTGTCCATAAGGGGTCGGGTGGACATCGTCGGCAAAGAGGTACCGCGAGGTGTCTCCGGCAATCAAGTTGCTGGGCTTGCAGACCAAAGAACTGCCATCTGCTTTGCCTTCTGTCGCCAGTTTATTAGCAGGGAGGCGCAGGTCGCAAGCGGTGTCTTTCACGTTGCTCAAGCCATATTGCGCAGGGTTGGCAATTTGTTTTTGATATTCAGTAAATACATCAACAAACAAGACGCCAGCAACGCCTGCAAGATCGGCCTTTAACTTGTCATTAAAAGCCTTGGTCATGGCCAAAATCAATTGCTGTGTGGAATTGTCAGCAACCCCAGCGGTCACCGTGATCGTGCCAAGCGCATAAGGCGTCTGACTCACATCGGGCAGGTTGGTGACCACGATGCGTTTGGCGCCCTTGGTCACCATGTTTTTAACAATGGCACTCAATTCCGCTGCGGCGGTGGTCAAGCCAGTCACTGCGATGCCTGCGCCCGTCGTGGCGGCATAACGGGCTCCGGCGGCAGCGCCCGCTGTGGCGGCTGCACTGGTGGCGGCTGCAACCTTGGGTCCGTAAACAGCAAGGCCTGCAACCGCTGCGTTTCCGGGTTGACCGGCTGCAGCAACAATAGCAGCTTGGGTGATGGTTTCGGGCGTGCTGCCCGCGCGCGCTTGTTCCGTGGCCATGGCCAGCCCAATTGCTTGGGCGGCAGTAGTTGGATTGGTTGCCCCTGCAGCCAGCGATGCCACCAAGTTTGTCGCGTAAGTCGATGCGCCAACTTTGACGCCCTCTGCTTTTGCGGCTGCTTCCAAAACGGTGGCCTGAAAGAACAATTCGTTCGCACCCCCTTGAACGGTCACCAATTCATTGCCGGTGAACAGTCCATTCGACGTAGTGCCGAGGTAGTTGTTAACTTGTAAGACTACCGGCTCTGTCAGTGCGCCTTTGTCTTTACCTGTTCCGGCAGGGTCGGTAATGCGCGAACCGCCCTGGGCATAGTTGGTGCAACCGGGTACGGGTGTGGCTGGTACGCCAAAACCCACACGCGCTGCGCACGAAACTTTGCCAATGGCCGCTGCAGATACCAATTGCGCCCAGGTGTAGCTTGGCGTGGGATCGGCGCCTACATCGCCTGCTATGCCATTTACTGTAAAAAGTCCGCCACCCAACCCGGCAATCGGGCCAACTTTATAAGCCCCCGGGTCGCTCAAACTGTCACCAAACGATACGACCGATGAATAGACGACCTTAGGTGACTGGCTGGCTTCTTTTGATCCCCCGCACCCCGCCAGCCCCAAGGCCAGCAGTGTGGCCAAGCTTGCGGCCAGGCCATATCGTTTGAATTCGCTCATTAGTTAGCTCCTGTATTGGATAAAAAGAACGAATGTTCTATTTTTCTAATCCTAGGAGATAAGACTAACTGATCGATATCGGGTTTTTACCAATTTATGCGCATTTAGGTATTAAAAAATCAACGATAGCGCAGCTTCATTATCAAAATCATCAACGCCAAGCTGGTGGTGATGGTGTTGGCGATGATGATGGGCCAGGCCACCAGCAGCACGCCATAGACCAACCACATGGCCACACCTGCCGTGAACAGGCCATACATGGTCAGCGAAATGCCGCTCACGTCCTTGGATTTAAAGGTTTTCCAGGCTTGGGGAATAAAGCTGGCGGTGGTCAAAAATGCGGCAAAAGAGCCGACCCAGTCAATCAGGTTCATGGTTTGTTGTTTTCAACATATTTGGCGGCATAGGCGCTGTCGCGCACCGTCCAGTCCAGCAATTGGTCCAGCGCCGCACGGGCCTGGTTGGCGTTGGGGTGGTGCAATATGGCCACCACGGTATAGCGCTGGCCGCTTTGGCCTTGCACATAGCCCGCGACCGAGGCCACATCGCGCAAAGAGCCGGTTTTGAGCCAGGCATTGCCGATCACCGGGGATTGCGGGTTGCGCTCTTTCAGGCGGGCTGCGGTACCGTCGACTCCGGCCACCGACAAGGATTCGGCAAAAGCCTTGGCGTGCGGGCTGGCGTGGGCCGCCTGCAGCAAAGCGGTCAGGGCGTTGGCGGTGCTGCGCTCGGTGCGCGACAGGCCCGAACCGTTGTCCAGCACCGGTTCATCTTGTCCCGCAAAGGCGTTGCGCCACCAGCGTGACAGGCGCAAGCCCGAGGCCTCAAACCGTCCTGGTGCCCCCATTTCACTGGACAGGCTCAAATACAGTTGCTGCGCCATCACGTTGTTAGAAAACTTGTTAATGTCTTTGATGACCTCGGACAGCGGCAAAGACGGGGCATCGAGCAGCAAACGGGCCGAGGCCGGGCGCAGGCCGTGCCGTACCTGACCCGTCAGTTGCCCCCCCGCGCCCAACCACATGGCGTGCACCACGCGCGGTGCATATTGTTCAGGTTCGGGATAGGCCACAGGCCATTCGCGTTCGCCACAACGCGCCGGGTAGCTGCCCGCAAAGCGCACCTGCAGGGGTTGGCTGAAATCGGCTTTCAGTTGGCTGCGCCAATCGTTGCACGGGCCGTTGCTCAGGGGCAATTGGGTGGGGATTTGCAAACCCTTCAAAGGCGGTTCAAAGCGCACTTGAACCTGCCCGCTGGCGGCATCGGGGCTGAACTTGTAGATCACCGCCTTGAAATTCAGCAGCAAACCATCGGGGCCCACGTTGTAGGGGCGCAAGGGCTCGTCGTCAAAGGGTTCGTTGCGCTGTCGCACATCAAACACACTGCGGTCCAGCACGATGTCGCCGCGCACCTCGCGCACCCCCAGCGCCACCACTTGCCCCAGCAAGTCTTGCAAGCGCTCCACCACCAACTTAGGGTCGCCGCTGCCGCGCAGAATCAGGTTGCCCTGCAACACACCGTCGCGCACTGGGCCATCGGCATACACCCGGTTGTGCCAAACATGGTCCGGCCCCAGCAGGCTAAGGCCCGCAAAGGTGGTGAACAACTTCATGACCGAGGCCGGATGGGTGGTGGTTTGGGCTTGGTGCGAGAGTCGGGGGGAAAGCCGGGGTGAAAGCGGGGCAATCACCACGCTCAATGCCGATGACGGTACCTGCGCTTGTTGCAGGGTTTTTAAGACGGATGGGGGTAAGCGGTGCTCGGTGGTTTGGACCTTTTCAGTGGTCAAAACTCCATACGTTTGAGCCTGAGCATTGACCAAGAAACTCAACAAAAGAACCCCCAAGGTTATTTTCTGCCGCAGGGGTAGGCGGGCAAATGCCGGCTGCAAACGCAGCGCAAGAAGTTCAATCAAAGGTATGGGTCGAAAAAGCGGCATGGCGAGAGTCTAAGGGCCACTGAAAACCTGTGCGGCAGTTTTGACCTTCGAGCGCTTGCCACGACGCGCTGGCGCTGAAAAAAGCGGGAGTGTGTTTCAGTTGCTGAGAGCTCTACCCGGCATTGAGCTGGTGTGTCCAAGCCTTTTTGAAACCTCGGCTGCGCAGTTTTTGGCAGCCAAAGCTTGGGGACCGTCCCAGCTGAACTCGAAAGAACCCGATCTTCCCAGCAGGGTTAAGCCCAACACGATGTTGCCAGAGTAATCAAAAACAGGGGCGGCAAAAGAGCAAATGCCAGGGGTCGGGTTGTTCAGAGCGCGTGAAAGGCCGAACTTGCGTGTTTCCATCAACAACGACTGAACGCTTTCGGGTGTCAAGGGGTTAGCAATGTCCGGTCCCAGCCTGCGATGGTCTTCGAGCATGAACTCTTCAATGAGCTTAGAGGGCAGATAAGCCGCAAACAACCTGCCCGTGGCCGTGCCGGCCAACGACATCAAAGTGCCCGTTCGGATGTTGGTGTGGAGCGGATAGATGGCATCAAACAAGTAAACGATGGTCGGGCCTTGTGTGCCCCAAACCGAAAGGGCGACACTGTGGCCGGTTTCGCGCGCCAGAGCTTCTGCAAAAGGGATGGCTTCGCGAACCGGATTGAGCATCTTCAAGCCCACCAGACCCAACTGAATGGCCGTGGGGCCCAGCCAGTAATAGCCACTTGAGGCTTCTTGGGTCACGAGTCCCAACTTGGAAAAACTCACCAAATAGGGATGAGCCCTGCCCGGCAGCATGTTTGAAGCCTTGGCCAGATCCCGCAAGGGCATGGGCCGACCATGGGCCGCCAGGACCAGCAACAACTGTCCTCCGACCTCAATGGATTGGATTCCCCGGCGCTCTTTTTCGCCGTTTGACTCGTTCAACTCCAAGCTTGCATCGTGCTTCATTGTCATCTCCGTGTTTGGATTTTAGCTATCTCATTTGGATTGTGCGAATAGTTTGTTAATGGATAACGAATGCATCAAGGGTTAACCATTAGACTAAAGCGGAAATGTTCGTCATAAACTAACTCCATCGGCAATTTGAAATAAGTTGGAGACAGGCATGGCGAATGAGGCAACTGAATACGATGTTTTGGTGGTGGGCACTGGGGCATCGGGCATGTCTGCCGCGGTAACAGCCGCACACAACGGATTGAAAGTTTTGGTGGTGGAAAAAGCCCCTGTGTACGGCGGGACCACCGCACGCTCGGGTGGTTGGCTCTGGATTCCAAACACCAAACTGGCTTTAGAGCAGGGCATTCATGAGCCTGCCGGATCGGCCAGAACCTATTTGCAGCATGAAGCTTCCACACACTTCGACGCTGCACGGGTCGATGCATTTATTGAAAACGGACCCAAAGCAATTGATTTCTTCACGGAGAAAACCTGCGTTCAGTTCGATATGCCGCCTGTATTCCCGGACTATCACGCAGAGGTCCCTGGCGGTCAGATGGGGGGGCGATCCATGGTGACGCGTCCCTTTGATGCCCGTGCGTTAGGTCGGCGGGTGGCGCAACTGGCCCCGCCAGTACCCGAATTGACCGTGTTCGGCATGATGTTGGGATCGGGAAAAGAGCTTTGGCATTTCTTGCGGGCTTTCAAATCCCTCGAATCGTTTTGGTTTGTGGCCAAACGGTTCGGGCGGCACTTGCTCGATGTCGTGCAACACGGACGTGGCATGACTTTGACCAATGGGAACGCATTGGCAGGTCGGTTAGCCAAAGCGGGTATGGATTTGAATATCCCGGTTTGGCTCTCATCGCCCGTGAGCAAACTCATCGTCGAGGGCGATCGGGTAGTCGGTGCAACCGTGATGCAAGAGGGCAAGCCGGTTGAGGTGCGTGCCCGGCGCGGTGTAGTGTTGGCTTGCGGTGGTTTTCCCTTTGATGTGGAACGGCGGAAACAACTTTTCCCGCACGCCCCCACGGGTCGAGAGCATTACACGCCCTCACCCCCACTCAACACAGGCGATGGCTTGCGACTTGGGGAGTCGGTCGGTGCGTGGGTCGACCCCACCATTCCCAATGCAGCGGCATGGTGCCCCACATCCGTCTCTAAGCGCAGTGATGGCTCAGAGGGGGTAATGCCCCACTTTATTGACCGAGCCAAACCCGGTGTGATCGCAGTTACGCAAAGCGGTCGCCGCTTTGGCAACGAGGCTCTCTCTTACCACGACTTCGTGCAGAACCTGGTCAAAGCCTGTGAGGGCCAACCGGAGGTGACTTGTTGGCTGCTTTGTGACCATGCCCATTTGCGTCAATACGGCTTGGGTGCGGTGGCACCGTTTCCATTGCCCATTGGCAAACACCTGAAGAGCGGGTACCTGAAGCGTGGCAACAGCATTGACGATTTGGCCCGCATCATGCAAGTGCCGGTTGCTGCTGTAAAGGAAGAAATCGAGATCTTTAACCAGGATTCGAAGACGGGTGTAGACACGAAGTTCGGCAAGGGCAGCACGGCCTACAACCGTTACCAGGGTGACTCATTGGTCAAACCCAACCCGTGCATGGCGCCCATTGTGCAAGGGCCTTTTTATGCCATCAAAGTGGTTGTGGGTGAAATCGGAACCTTCGCGGGCCTGGCCACCAATGCTTCATGCCAAGTGCTGACGCAGGACAAGCAAACCGTCAAGGGCCTTTATGCGGTGGGTAACGATGCGGCCAGCGTCATGGGTGGTAATTATCCGGGCGCAGGCATCACGCTGGGACCAGCAGTCACGTTTGGCTTTGTGGTGGGGCAAAAGCTCGCCAATGAAGACGCTTTGAAGTGAGTGCAAAGCCAAGAAAAGCAAATAACTGGCGTCAACAGGGTTCACTGAATGATGGGAAGTTGTAAATGGAAATAACTGCAAATATGGCTCCCCCTGTGCTGTCAGGAAAACTGGCATTGGTCACGGGTGGAGGTCAGGGAAACGGGCGAGCCATTGCCAGGGGGTTGGCGCTTTCGGGTGCCAAGGTCATCGTGACCGACATGGTTGAGGAAAATGCCCAAGCGGTCGCCCAAGAAATTCTGAACTCCGGTGGAATGGCCGCCGCCTACGCGTTGAATGTCACATCGGCAGAACAATGCCAAGTGTTGGCCGCGATCGTGGCACGGGAAATCGGGAACATTGACATTTTGGTCAACAACGCCGGGATCATCGTGCGTGAAAGTATGGACAGCCCCAATGTAGCTGACAACTTGGCCAAAACACTGGACGTGAATGTCATGGGAACCTTTCACCCCACCCATGCATGGCTCCAGGCATTGCGGGCTACAAAGGGCGTTGTCATCAATCTGGGCTCGATTGCCTCTTACGTCGGTATTCCCAATGTGGTCGGGTATTCGCCCTCTAAAGGCGCGATCAAACAAATGACCCAGGCGCTGGCCGTAGAGCTCGCGAAAGATGGCGTCAGAGTCAATGCCATCGCCCCGGGTGTGATTGAAACACCCATGACAAGCCACACCCGCGAAACCCCTGAAAAGCTTGAAAAATTCATGTTTCGCACCCCCATGGCGCGTGTGGGGCAAGCAGAAGAGTTGGTGGGTCCCGTAGTGTTTTTGGCCTCTGATATGGCCAGTTATGTCACGGGCGTTACCTTGGCCGTCGATGGTGGCTTTCTTGCCTGAAAAAACCAGCAATCAATTTCGCTCTGCGAATAATCCCCGGCCTAGCGGCCAATAACCAAAGTTAGGAGACATCCATGAAACTTTCAAAAATCCTCAAACTCACGGCGATTGCAGCGACGCTCAGCGTGGCTGTTTCAGCCTTCGCTCAGGACATCAAACTGGGCTTCAATGGTGACCTGTCAGCGTCGCCTTCAGCGCAAAGCGGCAAGGCGGGTGTTATTGGCATTGAGACCGCTATTGCAGACATCAACGCTGCCGGAGGTGTGTTGGGGCGCAAGCTCACCTTGGTGGTGCGCGATGACCAATCGCAACCCCCCAAGTCGATTCAAAACATGAGCGACCTGATTGACAACGAAAAGGTGGTGGCCGTATTTGGTCCCACCAACTCCGGCAATGCACTGGCCTGGCGGCATATTCCCAACCAGAAGAAAATCGTCTCCATGGGCATGATTGGTTCGGGCACCGACATCACCAAACCCATGAGTCCCGGCGCAGACAACTACATGTTTCGTGTCTCTATGGTAGACCGTGAACAAGTGGCCGCACTGGTGACCTATGCTTCCAAGCTGCCTACCAAAAAAATCGGCCTGATGGGTGAAACTACAGGTTACGGTCAAGGTGGACTGAAAGATCTGGAAGAAATCCTCAAACTGCACGGCATGAGCGCCCTGGCCACAGAGAAGTTTGGCGTGGCCGACACCGACATGACTTCCCAGCTCAACAAAATGAAGGCCGCAGGCGTCGACACCATCCTGTTGTGGGCGCAGGGCACCCCGATTGGGCAACTCATGCGCAGCATGGAAAAAATCAATTATTTCCCACTCATACTGACCTCATGGGCGGCTGACAACATCACCTTCTACGACGCAGCAGGCAAAAACCTGGCAAGCAAGCCGATCTTCATGCGGACCATGGTGAACCCATCTACACCGGCGCAGAAAAAGTTGTACGACCGCACCGTGGCCAAATTGGCCGCGCCCAGCGCCTTCCCCTTTGTGATCCATGGCTACGATGCCGTGCTGCTGGTGGTTGAGGCCATCAAGCAATCCGGTGGAACCGATGGCCCCAAAATGAAAGAGGCTCTGGAGAATTTGAACAACGTGGTCAATGGGGTTATGAAGTCTTACAACAAACCCTTCAGCAAAACTGATCATGAAGCGTTGACCGCCAGTGACCTGAACTTTGTAAAGTGGAACAACGACCAGCTCGTCAGTTATACCGACAGCATCATTAAGTCCATGTCGATTAACGACTACAAGCGCTGAAACAAGCGTGAAACAGAGCGAGCACAGCTCGCTCTGTTGATTTATAGGGGAACCGGATGGAATCAATCTTGCAGGCACTGCTCAGCGGTCTGGCCGTGGGAAGTGCATATTCTTTGGTTGCGCTGGGTTTTAGCGTGACATTCACCACGACCAAAACCTTGAACTTCTCGCACGGTGAGTTTGTGTCTGCGGGCGCATTTATCGGCATGAGCATTTTGTTTTTGGCGGTAGGCAAGTTGCCCACTTCAACCTCTTTTGGTGGGGCAGATCCCGGAACCCAGGCTCAATTAGGTGCTTTACTGGCCAGTCTGGCGGTCATGGGCCTAATTGGCTGGTTGCTGTTTTTGTTGGGGGTACGCCCTTTTGCCAAGCGGCCAGGTATGGCCTGGGTCATGAGTACGCTTGGATTTGGCGTTATTTTGCAAAGTGTGGGGCTGGCCATCTGGGGTCCCAAGCCCGTGGTTGTGCCCAGCCCAGTTGGCGACGACGTGATCCGATTCCTGGGCATCGGGATCAGGCCTCAGGAAATTCTCATGCTGGGCGTTTCAGTGGTCGTCATGGTTGCGTTTGACCACGTCATGCGCAAATCCATGCTGGGCAAAGCAATGCGTGCAGTGGCCCAAAACCAAAGTGTGGCTAGCCTGATGGGCATCAACGTCAACCAGGTCATGGTGGGTGCATTTGTGATCAGTTCTGCTCTGGCCGGGCTTTCGGGCTTCTTGCTTGCGCCCATCGCGCAAGCTTCCTTATTCATGGGGTTGGCTGTAGGGCTCAAAGGGTTTTCTGCGGCTATGGTGGGTGGACTCAACAACGCCAGAGGCTGCGTGATGGGGGGGTTCATTCTGGGCGTGCTCGAATCCTTTGTGAACCTCTGGTCTGCGCAATGGCGCGAGGTCGCTATCTTCGGACTGGTCATTTTGGTATTGGCCTTCCGTCCCAATGGGCTATTTGGCACCAAGGTGGTGGAAAAAGTATGACGAGCTTGAAACACTTATTGCTCGTAGCCGTCGTTGTTGCGGCTGTGTCGGCCGCAGTGGGCAGCGTGACCAATGACTATTACTTGCGCATCGCTTTCATGATGTGCGTGTATTACTTGTGTGGTGCAGGCATGAACATCCTGGTCGGTTATGCCGGTCAAAAATCCCTGGGACAAGCGGGTTTATTCGCCGCTGGCGCTTACGCGGTGGCACTTTTGACCATCAAAACCCAGATCGAGCCCTGGCTGGCGTTGGTGTTGGGGGCCTTGATATCCGGCGTATTCGGTGTCTTGATTGCATTGCCTTCGCTCCGAGTCAAAGGGCCCTATCTTGCGATGGTGACGCTGGCCTTTGGCATCGTGGTGGAAAAACTGGTCACTGAATGGAGTGACGTTTTTGGCGGTGCCCAAGGGCTGTTCGGTATTCGCCCTCTGACATGGAACGGTCAAGTGTTGAACATGCACCAGTGGGTTTGGCTGGCCCTTGGCCTGAGTACAGTGGCCCACCTGCTGATCAGAAATCTGGTCTCGGGCCGTTTGGGGCGCGCCTGGCTGTCCATTCAGGCCGATGAAATTGCGGCCGCCTCGGTTGGGGTGCGCGTTTATCAAGGCAAGGTAACGGCTTTTGTCATTGCCGCTGTCACTTGTGGTTTGGCGGGGGCACTGGTGGCACAGCAAAACCAATACATCAATTCAGACTTCATCAACTTCCACCTGTCCATCTTTATTTTGTTACTCGTCTTGTTTGGGGGCGTTGGCTCGGTCTATGGCCCTTTAGTGGGCGCTGTCAGTTTGTCCTTGATCGAGGCCAGTTTGTCCAGTTGGCCCTCTGTGCAGCATTTTGTTTATGGGGCGCTGCTGTTGTTTGCGCTCTACGTTATGCCGGGCGGCGTCATGGGGGTTGTTCACCAACTGCTGCGCTCAAAGAAAGCGGTCCTGGGTGGAGATACGACTGCATTGGCAGAAACCACGGAACTGGTGCTGTCCAAACACCAGAACACGGAGCTGCTCCATGTGGAAAATATTTCCAAAGCGTACGGAGGGGTCAAGCCTGCGCAAAGTGTTTCGTTTGATCTCAAGCGAGGCCATGTGCATGCCCTGATTGGCCCCAATGGGGCAGGCAAAAGCACCATCATCAATATATTGACGGGCATTGTTCCCCCTGACGCTGGTGACATCTCATTTGTTGGGCAAAAAATTGTTGGCAAACCCGCGCATGCCATTTGTGCGATGGGCATGGGGCGAACCTTCCAGAACTTGCGACTCTTTGGCGATTTGTCGGTGCTGGACAACGTGATGCTGGGGCGTCATACCCGCATGGACCACGGGTTCTTTGCCTCCATGTTGGCGCTGCCCAGCGCACGTCGGGAAGAGGCTGCTGCCAGAGTCAGTTCAATGGCCTTGTTGAAACTGGTGGGGCTTGCCCATCTGGCACAGGCACCGGCTGGCAGCCTGCCTTACGGATTGCAGCGGCGCGTGGAATTGGCGCGGGCCTTGGCCACTGACCCCGAATTGTTGCTGCTTGATGAGCCAGCGGCAGGACTCAATCCGCAGGAAACCGCAGAACTGGGGGACTTGTTGATCCGGATCAGTCGCATGGGACTTTCCATTTTGATGGTGGAGCACCACATGGATCTGGTGATGCGCATCTCGGACCATGTCATCGTGCTGGATTACGGCATCAAGATCGCTGAAGGCACGCCTTCCCAGGTGCAAGAAAATCCAAAAGTTGTTGAGGCCTACCTTGGCACCGAAGCCACCGAAGTCACTTCGTCCTGAAAGGCCAGTTGTGTTAAAGCTTGAATCAGTTGAACTTTCTTACGGTGCCATTCAGGCCGTTAAAGGCGTCTCTCTGGAGGTCAATGCCGGCGAGGTGGTTACCATCATCGGTGCCAATGGCGCAGGCAAAAGCACCTTGTTGAAGGGGGTGGTGGGCTTGGAACCCCTGGTGGCCGGCAAAATTTTGATCCACGGTGTGGACTGCACCCGCGTGCCCCCCCACCAACGGGTGGGTTTGGGTGTTGCGCTTTCTCCGGAGGGGCGGGGTGTTTTTGCAGACCAAACTGTGTATGAAAACCTGCTCTTAGGGGCCTTCTCGATCAAGCAAGACAAAGAGCGGGTTCAGCATTTGGTGACTCGAGAGTATCAGCGCTTTCCCCGTTTGCGCGAACGAGCGGACCAAATGGCCGGCACCCTGTCGGGTGGGGAGCAGCAAATGCTGGCCATTTCGCGTGCCCTGATGAGTGAGCCTAAGTTGCTCTTGCTCGACGAACCCTCATTGGGGCTGGCCCCTCTCATCATTGTGGATATCTTCAAGTCCATACGTGCCCTTCGTGACGCGGGCTTGACCATATTGCTGGTGGAGCAAATGGCGAACCAGGCATTGGCGGTCGCGGACCGTGCTTATGTGCTGGAAACCGGCCGGATCATTCTGGAAGGCACGGGTGCCAAATTGCTAAAAGATCCCGCCGTTCGGGCAGCGTATCTCGGTAAGCACTAACAGGAGATTTGTTCATGGTGACAGCGCTGTTTCAGCCGCTGCGGGTTCGTTCGCTGGCACTTAAAAATCGCATTGTGATTTCGCCCATGATGCAGCACGCGGCCCCGGGCGGCATGGCTAACCATTGGCACTTGGTGCACTTGGGCAAGTTCGCCCTCGGAGGGGCGGGCTTGATCTTTACTGAAAGCACCGCTGTGTCGCCCGCCGGACGCATAGGCAAAGACGATGTAGGACTGTGGCGAGACGAACACATTCAGCCTTGGCGCGACGTGGTGCAATTTGTCCACCAATGTGGCTCGGCTATCGGGGTTCAACTGGGACATGCAGGACGCAAGGCAGGCAGTAAATCCTTGTGGGAGGGTGGCCAAGCCCTGACGCATGAACACATGGCTGAAATCGACCCACGCTGGGTTCGTATGGGGCCAAGCGCCCTGGCCGCTGGCGAAGGGTGGTCAACGCCCCATGCCATGACCAGCGAAGACATTGAAAAAGTGATTGGTGAGTTTGTAGCGGCAGCCCACAGAGCCGATCGGGCTGGTTTCGACGTCATTGAGCTGCACTATGGGCACGGCTATCTTGTGACCAGTTTTTTATCACCCCTTTCTAACCAGCGTACGGACGAATATGGGGGTGATCGTGAGGGCCGCATGAAGCTTGCAGTCGACATGGCTGCTCGCGTACGAGATGCCTGGCCTCCGGAAAAGCCGCTGTGGTGTCGCCTTTCGGTGGTGGACGGTG
>CAMDXR010000034.1 GCA_945877725.1 Limnohabitans sp. Rim8 | reverse complement strand
GAAATTCGGAATTTATTGTTTCGGAAAATTGTTTTTAAACCATAATTTATTCAGGAGAAGCCCATGAGCGCCCCCAAAACCGATAGTCGCACTGTAGTCAGCGGCATGCAGAAAATGACGCCTTCAGAGGCGTTTGTAGAAACCATGGTCGCCAACGGCGTGACCGAGATGTTCGGCATCATGGGTTCGGCGTTCATGGATGCGATGGATATTTTTGCCCCCGCAGGCATTCGCTTGATTCCGGTGGTGCACGAGCAAGGTGGCGCCCACATGGCAGACGGCTATGCCCGCGTGAGCGGTCGGCATGGTGTGGTGATTGGTCAAAACGGCCCCGGCATCAGCAACTGTGTCACCGCCATTGCCGCCGCCTATTGGGCGCACAGCCCCGTGGTCATCGTGACCCCCGAAACCGGCACCATGGGCATGGGTTTGGGCGGCTTTCAAGAAGCCCAGCAATTGCCCATGTTCCAAGAGTTCACCAAATACCAAGGACATGTGACCAACCCCAAGCGCATGGCCGAGTTCACGGCGCGTTGTTTTGACCGTGCCATGTCTGAAATGGGACCTACCCAGCTGAACATCCCCCGCGACTATTTTTACGGTGAAGTGACCTGCGAGATCCCTAAGCCCATGCGCCTCGAGCGTGGCTACGGCGGTGAAAACAGCCTGAACGCTGCGGTCGAGCTGCTGGCCAATGCCAAGTTCCCCGTGATTTTGTCCGGTGGGGGTGTGGTGATGGGCGATGCCGTCAAGGAGTGCGTGGCTTTGGCCGAGCGCCTGGGCTCACCGGTGGCCAATGGCTACTTGCGCAATGACTCATTCCCGGCAAGTCATCCCCTGTGGGCCGGCCCGTTGGGCTATCAGGGTTCCAAAGCCGCCATGAAATTGATCGCGCAGGCCGATGTGGTGATCGCCTTGGGTTCGCGCATGGGGCCTTTTGGTACTTTGCCGCAGCATGGCATGGACTACTGGCCCAAAGATGCCAAGATCATCCAGGTCGAAGCAGATCACACCAATCTGGGCTTGGTCAAAAAGATCACCGTGGGCATTCATGGCGATGCCAAAGCCGTCGCGATCGAGTTGCTCAAACGCCTGGCGACCAAGACATTGGCCTGTGATGCCAACAAGGCAGAGCGTGCCGCCACAGTCAAGGCCGAAAAAGACGCTTGGGAAAAAGAACTCGATGCTTGGACCCACGAAAAAGACCCGTTCAGCCAAGACATGATCGAAGAGGCCAAAAACGAGCGCACCCCAACCGGCGGCAACTATTTGGCACCCCGCCAAGTGCTGCGCGAGCTTGAAAAAGCCATGCCACCCCGTGTCATGGTCTCTACCGACATTGGCAACATCAATGCCGTGGCCAACAGTTACTTGCGTTTTGACGAGCCCCGCAGCTTCTTTGCGCCCATGAGTTTTGGCAACTGCGGTTATTCATTGCCCACCATGATCGGTGCCAAGTGTGCGGCCCCTGACCGCCCCGCTGTGGCGTATGCCGGTGACGGCGCTTGGGCCATGAGCATGGTGGAGGTCATGACCGCTGTTCGCCACGATATCCCCGTGACGGCCGTGGTGTTCCACAACCGCCAATGGGGTGCCGAGAAGAAAAACCAGGTGGATTTCTACAACCGCCGTTTTGTTGCAGGCGAGCTCGAAAGCGAAAGCTTCGCGGGCATTGCCAAGTCCATGGGGGCGGAGGGCATTGTGGTTGACCGCTTGGAAGACGTGGGCCCTGCACTCAAGAAAGCCATCGATTTGCAGATGAACCACGGCAAAACCTGTGTCATCGAGATCATGTGCAACCGTGAGCTGGGCGATCCATTCCGCCGCGATGCTTTGGCCAAACCCATCCGCATGCTCGACAAGTACAAGGACTACGTCTAAGTTTCAGGCCGAGCCCGCATGTCAAAACCGACTTCGGAAGCCGTTAACCCGGGTGCGTCGTATCCACGGTTAACAGAACTGATCGAGCAAGCCAAAACCAGCGCAGCGTCGGCATTGCCCGTGCTGGGCTTGGTTTATCCCTGCGACGGCTTGTCCATGGAGGCCGCTGCCAACATTCATCTTCAGGGCATTGCCCGGGTGGTGTTAATAGGGCCGCTGGATCGCATGAAACGTGCGGCCGACACGGCAGGTGTGGATCTTTCTGCTTTTGAATGTGTCCACGCAGATGCGGCAGCGCCCGAAAGCGCTGCGGCCTGTGCAACGCAGTGGGCTCGCGAAGGGCGGCTGACGGCCTTGATGAAGGGCTCTTTGCATACCGATGAACTGATGTCGGCCGTTGTGAATCGTGACACGGGCCTGCGCACCGACAAACGCATCAGCCATGCCTTTGTGTTTGACCTGCCGCGTTACCACAAGCTTTTGGCATTGGCCGATTGCGTGGTCAATATCGCTCCCGATTTAAAGACCAAGCGCGACGTTTTGGGCAATGCTGTGGGCTTGCTGCAAAAGCTGGGTATAGCCCAACCCAAAGTGGCCATTGTGGCGGCGGTAGAGTCGGTTAACCCTGCCATTCCCGCCACACTGGACGCCCAAGAACTGGTGCAGCAATCAAAAAATGGGGCGTGGCCCGGTGCCCTGGTTGAAGGACCTTTTGGCTTTGACAACGCCTTTTCTGCCCAGGCAGCGCGGCTTAAAGGCATGAACAGCCAAGTGGCAGGTGACGCCGACCTGATGTTGATGCCCGACTTGAATGCTGGCAATATGCTGTACAAAAGTTTTGTCTATGTCGGAGGCGGCGAATGCGCTGGATTGGTGCTGGGTGCACAAGTGCCCGTGGTGCTGACTTCGCGGGCCGATTCTCTGTTGGCTCGAACTGCTTCTGCCGCACTGGCCACTTTGGCCGGCCGGACCCATTGAATCTAAGGAAACACCGTGTTCAAGTCCCTGTTTTCCGAGCCTGCAAACAAGCCTTTGCAAGACCCGTTGGTGTCGCCTAACCCCACCTCTCAGACCACAGTCAAATGCACCACTTGCTACATGTGTGCTTGCCGTTGCGGTATCAGGGTGCATTTGGTGGAGGGCGCCAAAGGGCCTGAGGTGCGTTACATCGACGGCAATCCTGACCACCCGCTCAATCAGGGCGTGATTTGCGCCAAAGGTTCTGCGGGCATCATGAAGCAGTACTCGCCCGCACGTCTGACCCAACCCTTGCTGCGCAAACCGGGCAGTGAGCGGGGTGCGAATGAGTTTGAGGCCATCTCTTGGGAGCGTGCGTACCAAATTCTGGGCGATCGCTTGACCCACATCCGGGCCACCGACCCCAAGAAGTTTGCACTTTTCACTGGCCGTGACCAAATGCAGGCCCTCACAGGTTTGTTTGCCCGGCAATTCGGTACCCCCAACTACGCTGCCCACGGAGGTTTTTGTTCTGTGAACATGGCTGCGGGCATGATTTACAGCATTGGCGGCAGCTTTTGGGAGTTTGGTGGCCCCGACCTCGAGCGCTCCAAACTGTTTGTGATGCTGGGAACGGCCGAAGACCACCACAGCAACCCGATGAAGACTTCGTTGTCTAAATTCAAGCGTGCGGGTGGCCGGTTTATCTCGATCAACCCGGTGCGTACAGGTTATTCGGCCATTGCCGATGAATGGATTCCCATCAAACCTGGCACCGATGGGGCCTTGCTCATGGCTTTGTTGCATGAGTTGATTCGCACCGACACGCTGGACCATGCATTCCTTAAACGTTTCAGCAATGCGCCCCAACTCGTGGTGCTGGACGAAGGGGAACGTGAAGGCTTGTTTGCCTTTGACCCAGACCCCGCCAAAGGCCCCCCCGGAGACGGCCGCAACCCACACAACAAGCTGGTATTCGACCTGACCAGTGGCCGCATCTTGAACGCTTATCCTGAGGGCATTGCAGAGGGCTGCGACCCTGCACTCGATACCCCGCCAGAAGGCTATTACACCTTGGCCGATGGCACCAAGGTGGTTCCCTCATTTGCGCTGCTGCGCCAGCGGGTCCTCAGTTGCACACCTGAATGGGCGCAAGCCATCACGGGCATTTCGGCTGAGCGCATTCGCTTGTTGGCACAGGAGCTGGGCCACGCTGCGCTGACGCAGGCTTTTGACTTGCCCATTGCCTGGACCGATGCCTGGGGCAAACACCACCCGACCACCCAAGCACGCCCCTTGGCGTTTCATGCCATGCGGGGGCTGGCTGCGCACTCCAATGGCTTTCAGACCGTGCGCTCATTGGCGGTGTTGATGAGTTTGCTGGGCACCATTGATGCGCCCGGTGGTTTCCGTCACAAAGCACCCTATCCGCGTCATATCGTGCCCAACTACCGGGCTTTTAATGACCCCGAAATGGTCAAGCCCAACACCCCGCTCAATGCCGCACCGCTCGGGTTCCCGGCGCATCCGGACGAGTTGGCCATCAACCCCGATGGCTCACCGCTGCGCATTGACCATGCGTTTTCATGGGAGCATCCGCTGTCAGCCCACGGCATGATGCACAACGTGATCACCAATGCCGTTAAGGGCGACCCGTACCGCATTGATACCTTGATGCTGTTCATGGCCAACATGGCCTGGAACAGCAGCATGAACACCATGACCGTGCGTGACATGCTCAACCGCAAAGATGAAAAAGGGGACTACATGATCCCCTTTTTAGTGGTGTGCGATGCCTTTCAAAGCGAAACCGTGGCGTTTGCCGATTTGGTGCTGCCCGACACCACTTATCTAGAGCGCCATGACACCATGAGCATGTTGGACCGCCCGATTTCGGAGTTCGATGGCCCGGTGGACTCTGTGCGCGTGCCCGTTTTGGCCCCTACTGGCGAGTGCAAACCTTTCCAAGAGGTGCTGGTTGAGCTGGCTTCGCGCATGAAATTTCCGGCTTTCACCACGGCCACGGGGGAACGAAAGTTCAAGGGTTACACCGACTTCATCATCAACTTCGAGCCGCAACCGGGCATTGGCTTTTTGATGGGCTGGCGTGGTGAAAACGGCGACCAGCATTTGCGCGGCGCACCCAACCCCAAGCAATGGGAGGCTTACGCCCAGAACAACTGCGTGTTTCACTACACCATGCCCGAGAACATGCGCTTCATGCGCAACTGGAACCGCGATTACTTAGACTTCGCCAAAGAAAAAGGTTGGCGTCAGCGCAACGACCCCGTGCAAGTGGCGATTTACTCCGACACGTTGCAAGCCTTTCGCTTGGCTGCGCAAGGTAAATCCAAAGGGCGGCAGCCGCCAGACCATTTGCGTGAGCGCATCGACACTTACTTTGATCCCTTGCCGTTTTGGTATGCGCCCCTTGAAGACGCTGCCATCGACACCCACACCTACCCCTTGAATGCGATCACGCAACGGCCCATGGCCATGTACCACTCTTGGGATTCACAAAACGCTTGGCTGCGTCAAATTCACAGCCACAACTACCTGCATGTGCACCCCAGCACAGCCCAGTATGCAGGTGTGGCAGACGGCGGGTGGGCTTGGGTAGAAAGTCATTGGGGCAAGGTGCGCTGCATGTTGCGCTACAGCGAGGCCGTCGAACCCGGCACTGTCTGGACTTGGAACGCCATAGGCAAAGGCGATGGTGCCTGGCACTTGGCCCCGGGTTCTGACGAAGCGCGCAAAGGCTTTTTGCTCAACCATTTGATCTCAGAAGAACTGCCATTGCCCGCAAACTTTGGCGCAGCACCGGGTGCACGGGTCAGCAACTCCGACCCGATCACCGGGCAGGCGGGATGGTACGACGTGCGGGTGCGCATTCGGCCTGCTGAACCCGAAGAACCCCATCAGAGTTTTCCGCAGGTTGACACCATGGCCCCCGTACCCGGTGTACGCGGTGGCGTGAGTCAAGTCATGCGGTTTTTTGCAGGGAAGAACAAACCATGATCCAGTGGCTCAAAGACCTCTTGCAGTCGCCCCCCCAAAGTCTGTCCCCTGGTTGGGCGCAGGCGGACGGTGGCGGGCGTGCAGACCCGATCGACACCGAAACCCCCACCTTGGCCAGACAACTGGCCTTGGTGATTGACCTGAACGTGTGTGTGGGTTGCCACGCCTGTGTCACGGCTTGCAAACAATGGAATACCTCTGGCATGGCTGGGCCATTGAGCGATGTCAATCCTTATGCTGCCGAGCCAACGGGCACCTTCTTCAACCGGGTGCAGACCTATGAGGCGGGCACGTTCCCCAACACGGACACCGTGCACTTTCCCAAGAGTTGCTTGCACTGCGAAGACCCACCCTGTGTGCCGGTTTGCCCCACAGGGGCAAGCTATAAACGCAAGGAAGATGGCATTGTGTTGGTGGATGCCGACAAATGCATCGGCTGCAAATACTGTGCTTGGGCCTGCCCCTATGGCGCGCGCGAATTCGACGATGCCAGCGGCGTGATGACCAAATGCACCTTGTGTGTGGACCGCATTCACGACCAGTTGTTGCCCGAGGCGGACCGCAAACCCGCTTGCGTCAAGGCCTGC
Source organism: Limnohabitans sp. Rim8 (assembly GCA_945877725.1). Lineage (GTDB taxonomy): Bacteria > Pseudomonadota > Gammaproteobacteria > Burkholderiales > Burkholderiaceae_C > Limnohabitans_A. The sequence goes on along the minus strand of CAMDXR010000034.1, from coordinate 8,617 downwards.
CCGACCAACGCCAGGTTGTTCGGTGATGTGAAAGACCCGAACAGCGAAGTCAGTCTGGCCATTCGCGACCGGGGCGGCTACGCCCTGATGCCTGAATGGGAGACCAAGCCCGCCAATATGTACCTGCCTCGCCGGGTCACACCTGCGGCCGTCGGCCCGGAAGCTCAGACTCCCGGCAAAACTTCATCCAACCGAGTTTGATATGCATCCAGCCTGGTCTCTCTTGTTGTTTACCACCTTGGCCGGAACTGCCCAAGGTCTGTTATTGGCCTTGGCAGTGGCCAGTTGGCTCTTGCCACTGCCTACGGGCTTTTTGCTGGGCGCCATCGCCTTGGCCGAAGTGCTGTTGACAGCCGGACTGTTGGCTTCTTTCTTTCATCTGGGACAAAAGGGCAGGGCCTGGCGGGCAGCCGCCATGTGGCGCACCTCCTGGATGTCGCGTGAAGTCATCATTTTGCCCTTGCTCATGGCCTGGGTGGTACTGTGGTGGTTGGCCATCGCCATGGACGCATCGCCCACCGTGCTGCGAGTTTTGTCGGCGTTGGTGGTGGTCGGCACTTTTGCTTTGTGGTACTGCACGGCCATGATTTACGCTTGCTTGCGTTTTTTGCAAGAGTGGGCACACCCGCTCACGGTGGTTAATTTCACTTTGCTGGGCATGAGTTCGGGCAGCGTTTTGCTCTGTGCCCTGAGCAGTTTGGCGGGCCAAAACGACTTGTTGCAAAGTCTGCAATTTTGGGCTCTGGGCAGCACCTTGCTGGCTTGGTTCATGCGCCGCCAGGCTTTGCGCCGCAATGCCAGATTGTCGCCAACATCCACCTTGCAATCGGCCACGGGCATTCAAAACCCAAATTTGGTGCAAAAGTCCATGGGCATGTCTGCTGGGTCATTCAATACCCGTGAGTTCTTCCATGGGGCAACGGCCCAAACGGTCCGACGCATGCCTTATGTGTTCCAGATCTTGCTGTTTGCTTTGCCCCTGTTGCTGGTGGCTGCCTTGGGGGCGCATTCGGCGATGGCTTGGATCTTGGCCGTGCTGCTGCAATTTGCAGGCCTTTTGGCGGAGCGTTGGGTTTTCTTCGCCCAAGCGCGTCATCCCCAAAATCTGTTTTATCAGACGGTGTCTTAAACCGTAATTGAGCAGTGCTTCAGGAGGCCTTGAAACGAGCAGCTCACAAGCTGCTGAAAAAGGCTTCTGTGCTGGGGCGCTGCCGATTCTCGCGAGGGGCGCGGATGTGGCCGATGTTGAGGCAGCAAACGGCCTCTTCTTGATCGCTTAACCCAAAGAGCGCCCGCAGCGCTTGAGAGCGCATGGCTTTGCCGCTGGTCAAGCCAGAACCCAAGCCCAATGCACTGCAGATGAGCATCATGTTTTGCAGGGCACAACCCAGCGACACCAGTCGTTCGCTGGCGGGCACAGGGTTGTCTGTGGCTTCAACTAGATCGTGGGTGCGGCAGATGGCCAGCAGCAGCCAAGGGGCACGGAAGGCTTTTTCGCGCGCTTGCTTGATCTCTTCTGTTTGGGCCAACGGATCTCGCTCAAGCAGGGCTTGGGCAAAGGCTTGGGCCAACAACTCACGTTTGTCTTGGGACACTTCCACCAATCGCCAAGGCAGCAATTGCTGGTGGTCAGGTGCCGCACTGGCCGCTGAAAGAATGCGTTCTTTTTGCGCAGCATCAGGACCTGGCCCTTGCAGCCTTTTGGGCAGTGTGGTTCGGCGCGCGTGAATCAAGGCTTCGATTTGGGGAAGGGGGCCACCCGATACCTCTTGACCAACAGCGTCCATATGGGGCTTAGGCAAGATAATTACTTCTCGTCCTGCAGCCAATACCACTTGTATAAAAAGCTCTGGCCAATGCGACGAAACGGCGCCAGAGCTTCGGATCGAAACATGTGGAGAAAGTGGGGGTAGGTCAACTCGCCCTGATAAATTGGCAGGTTGAAAACGTCTTGACCGGCATCTTTACCGGTGATGCGCTCGGCCAGGCGTTTGCCTGCCCAAGTTGAAAATGACACCCCATTGCCACCGTAACCCAGCGCATACCAGACACTTTGAGCAGGATCAGGCCTGGAAATGCGCGGCATCATGTCATGGCTCACGTCGACCCAGCCCCACCAAGAGTGGTCTATTTTGATGCCTGCCAGCGATGGAAACTTGCGAGCAATGCCATCGGTGAGGAGCTTTTGATGTTTGGAGGCCGGTGCATCTGCACCCGTCAAGGCACTTCGGCTGCCAATTTGCAAACGGTTATCACCCAGCAAGCGGTAATAAAAGCGCAATGTGCGTGTGTCGGTCAGGAAGACCTTGGTTTTGAAACCAGCGGCCTCGATTTGGGCTGGCGACAAAGGAACAGTGACCATGTTGTTGGACAAGATGGGCATCAGTTTGTTTTTGGTCAGCGGATTCAGGCCCTGGCCGGTATAGCCCCCTGTGCAAACCGCAACACGTTTGGCACGAACGATGCCGCCCGGCGTGCGCAAATGGTGAACGCCCCCCACGGTTTCCCAGCCTTGCACTGGGCTGGCCGTGTGAAGTTTGACCCCCAGGGCGCGGGCTTTGCGAATCAGGCCGTAGGTGAATTTGAGCGGATGGATGCCCACCCCTTCTTGCTCCCACATGGCACCTGAAGCATCGTGGTCATTGAAATGGTTTTCACGGACCTCTTCGGCAGACAAAATTTGGGTTTTGTAGCCAAATATCTCGTTGCGTACCCGGGCTTGTTCTTTCAGATAAACCATTTTTTCGGGTCGATGGGCCACATACAAATGCCCACCGTCGGTGGCATCGCAATCAATCTCAAAAGCCAGTTGCTTGAAGTTTTCAAAGCCTGTGCGAATTTCAGTATCGAGTTTTTTAGCCACATCGACACCCCATCGCTCTATCCACTGGCTTCGTGAGAGTCGACCGCTGGCGTTTTGGCCTTGCCCGCCGCTGCGGCTGGAGCATCCCCAGGCGCTTTGGTTGGCTTCGAGAACCACGGCTTTGATGCCATGTTCTTGCGCCAAATACAAAGCCGTGGAAATGCCGGTGGAACCCGAGCCAATCACCACCACGTCGACGTCCATGTCATGGCTGACCGGACCATCGTCTTCGGGTGGGCTGCCCGCTGTAGCCACCCAGTAGGTAGGAGCATAGTCGCGACCTGCCCCCGGATTTGAATCCACCAAGGGGTCATATTGGGGGTCGTACCGGGTATTGCTTTGCGCTTTGTCGGTGGAAATCGTTGACATGGGCATGCTCTGAAAAGGGTCAAGTCAAAGGGTCAGCAAGTGGGCAGGGCCGCTGAAACGATCGATTATTTGGCGGCTGGAAGATTGGGACGGTTTTTACGGAAGGCGTTCTTGACCAAAATTTTGCCGTCTTTGAAATTGAAAATATCCACGCCATCGGTTTCGACGCGGCTGCCATCTAAGGCGGTTCCCACATAAGTCCACTCAGAGACACCAAAATCGCCATGAACAAAGTGTTTGCCATGGGTCCACTGCGCATCTGGCACAGTGGCCCAGGCGCCAGGGAAGGCTTTGCGCAATGCCTCGTGGCCTTGGTGTTTTGAGCCGCAGGCATCTGGGCCGCCAGCGGTCATGAAAACACCCTCGGGGTGCATGAAGCTCAACAGCGCATCGACATCATGACGGTTCCACGCATCGGCAAAAGCCTCTAATGTGGCGACGGTGACGGGTGGGAATGTAGACAAAATAGCTCTCCAAAAAGTAACTCACTGTCTTGAGCATAGGCATCCGATGGCCGGGTGCATAGTGCCAGATCCAACCTATCGTTTATGCCAGCTGAGCTGCTTATACTGGCAGCTATGTCTACCCGTCACCGCACCAAAGATGTCCAGTGGGAGAGTTTATTTGCTCTTGAGGACAAGCCCGCCATACCTTTGCAGCAGCGTTTACGGCTGGCGGCAGTCAATGCCATTCTTGAAGGGCGGTTGCCGCCGGGCTCCTCCCTGCCTTCTTCGCGGGAATTGGCCAAGGCTTTGGGACTGAGCCGAAATACCGTCACATCAGCGTACATGCGCTTGATTGATGACGGCTTCTTGGAAGCCCATCCCCGCAGCGGGGTCTTCGTCAAAGTACACGATGACCCTACCCATCTCCGCGCCACGGCCATGGGCGGCAAATCGGCAGACAGTTTCATGAAGGGCGTCAGTCAACTTCGCAGCGCATCGACTGAGGCCTCTACCGTTCCGGCCTTGAACAAAGCCCCGCCCGACTGGAATACCCGTTTGTTGCGCTCTCTCAGCGATCGCCGCACGTTGTCCAAACCTGACCAATGGCGGCAATACCCCTATCCCTTTGTCTACGGCACGTTTGACCCTCAGTTGTTCCCCACCGAGGCTTTCAGGGAGTGCTGCGTTCACAGCTTGGCCCGGGCGCATCTGCCGCAATGGACGCCTGATTTCGAACTCAGCGATGTGCCTGAGTTGATAGAGCAGATTCGCTTGCGTCTTTTGCCTAAGCGGGGGGTGTTTGCCCTGCCCGAAGAAATCTTGATCACGGTGGGCGCACAGCACGCTTATTACATGTTGGGGGAGACCTTGTTTGATACGCGCATGCGCGTTGGGCTTGAAGAGCCAGGCCACCCCCACGCCCGAAACAGTTTTGCCTCACGCCAACCGCAGTGGGTCCCGCTGGACGTGGATGAGCAAGGGCTGGTGGTGGACCGCATGGCACCGTTGGATTATGTTTACGTCACACCCTCGCACCAGAGCCCAACAACCCGAACCCTGTCATTAGAGAGGCGCAAACAATTGCTCGACTTGGCCGAGCAGCGCGATTTTGTGGTCATCGAGGACGACTACGAAGCTGAAAACCTTTACGAGGGTGAGCCCATGCCTGCGCTTAAAAGCCTAGACAAGGTGGGAAGGGTGATTTACGTGGGGTCGATCTCTAAAAGCTTGTCACCCTCTCTGCGTCTTGGCTATATCGTTGCCCCGCGCGCTTTGATTGCCGAACTGCGCGTGTTACGCCACGCGATGGTGCGGCACCCCAGTGCCTTTTTGCAACACGCATTTGCCCATTTTCTCTCCCTAGGACATCACGAGCCGCATGCCCGCAGGGTCAATCAAGCCTTGCAGTTGCGCATGCAGTCCCTAGAGCAAACCATGCGCCAGGCCTTACCCGATTTCGAGTTTATTTTGCCCACAGGTGGCGCATCGGTATGGGTCAAGGCCCCGTCTTGGGTGGATACAGGCGAGTTGGCGCGAATGGCGCGTGAACATGGCGTTTTGATTGAGGCGGGCGAGGTGTTTTTCATGCACCCACCTTATCCCTGCCCTTATTTCCGTCTGCGTTTATCGTCGATTCCTGTCGAACTCATTGCGCCCGGTATTCAGGCGCTGGCCAAGGCTGTGCCTTTATTGGCCATGGCCCGGGGAGTCCCCCATTTGTTGACAGCGCCCGGTCAACTGACAGAGAGAGCACCCGCCTAAGACGGGGACTCTCAATGGGTTTTACATCCGACCTTTCCAAGGCACCAAGCGGTTTTCTACGACCCGCATGAGCAGGTCAAACCCGTAAGCCACCACACCGATCACGATGATGCCCATGACGACGATGTCGGTGCGAAGGAAGTTTGAAGCGTTCAGCACCATCTGACCCAAGCCCACGTTGGCCGCCACCATTTCGGCTGCCACCAAGGTACTCCAGCCAAAGCCAATGGCCACGCGCATACCGACCAGAATCTCCGGCAATGCGGCAGGCAACACCACATGGCGAATCACTTGGCTGTAACTTGCCCCCATTGAATAGGCGGCGTTCATCTGCTCTTGCGAAGCACTGCGCATGCCTGAACGTGCTGCCATGGCCAGTGGCGCAAAGCAACTCAGGAAAATCAGCAAAACTTTGGGCATTTCATCAATGCCGAACCAAATAATGATGAGCGGCAGGTAAGCCAGCGGTGGCAGCGGGCGGTACAACTCAATGGGCGGATCGAAAATACCGCGCCACACACGCGACATGCCCATGGCAATGCCCACCGGAATGGCGAACAGGCAAGCCAAGAAAAATGCGCCGAAAACGCGCAACATGCTGGCTGCAAAGTGCTCCCAAAGGGGTTTGTCGTTGGCGGCACCCGTCAGGTATTCGTAGAACTGGGTAAAGACAGCCTGCGGTGATGGCAAGAACAATGGCTTGACCCAACCCATCGAGGTGATGAGCGTCCACAGCCCCAAGAGGCTGAACATGGTGATCACACTGATCAACAGACTGGAGCCTTCGCCGGGTATTTTGAAGGCGCTGGTTTTCAAAGGGGCAGAGGATTTGCCGGACTCAGACATGGGCAACCTCGCGTTGGTGAATGATGGACAGGATTTGTTCGCGCATACGGATGAATTCAGGTTCGGATTTGACCCGGCGTGCATCGCCGTGGTCCAAAAATGCACGAGAAAAAGGCAGGTCTTCAAAAGTATGGGTAATTCGCCCCGGACTGGGGCTCATGACGATCAGGCGGGTGGCCAGAAACAAGGCTTCTTCGACAGAGTGGGTGATGAAAAAAACCATCTTGTGGGTTTGCGCCCAAGCTCTGAGCAAAATCTCTTGCACGGTTTCGCGCGTGAAAGCGTCCAAGGCACCCATGGGCTCATCCATCAGCAAAACCTCGGGGTCGTTGGCCAAAGCGCGGGCAATGCCCACACGCTGTTGCATACCCCCAGACAATTCGTAGACGCCGCGTTCAGCGTATTTTTCTAGGCCAACCAAAGCCAATTTTTCGACCGCAGTTCGGTTACGTTCGGTCAGTGGCACGCCACGCAAGCGTAAACCCAGGGCCACGTTATCAAGCACGTTGAGCCAAGGCATGAGTGCGTGTTTTTGAAACACCACGCCTCGGTCGGAGCCGGGACCGATCACTTGGCGGCCATTCAGGAGGATCTCACCGCTGGAGGGCGGTAAAAAGCCAGCAAGGCAATTGAGCAAGGTGGTTTTTCCACAACCCGAGGCCCCTAGGGCAACTACAAAGTCGCCGTCCTGCATTTTCATATTCACGGGCGCCAAGGCTTGTAATGTGCCGCCTTTGACTGCGTAGTTGACCGTGAGGTCTTTGACTTCTAGAAGAGGCATGAGCAATGTTCTATTTAAGCAAATTCAAAAATAAAAGTCCCTGCGGTGATAGACCGCAGGGACTTCATCTCAGGGCAATTACTGCATGGCTTTCTTAACGTAGGCGTCAGTCACAAAGGCCGAGTAGTCAGGTTTGATTTCTTGAATTCTGCCTTGTTCCTTCAAGAAAACGGCGGTGTTGGTCATGGCTTTAGCAGCACCGCCCCCTAGCCAAGTGGCAGACATTTGCTCTTGCATGGTGGGGAACTTGTACAAAGCCATGGCAGCAGGTACATCTGCGGGATTGGCTTTGGTCCATTTGGACACCGCTTTAACTTCCGCTGAACCAGCGTTCCATTGCGCTTTGTTTTTACGGTAGTTGTCGTCGGCTTTTGCCAATGCCTTGACCAAGGCCACCATGAAGCCTTCGTGCTGAGCGGCCCACTTCGCATCGACCACCAGACCATCGAATGTAGGGTAGCCCTTTTGGCCAATAGAGGCCGATGTGGCGATGGATTTACCGTTGCCCTTGATCTTGCTCAGAATTGGGTCCCAAATGAATGCGGCATCGATGTCACCACGCTCCCAGGCTGCGGCAATTTCAGGCGGGCGCAAGTTCATCACGTTGACTTTTTTGGTATCAACCCCTTCGAGCTTCATACCGACCATGAGCTGGTAGTGAGCGGTGGAGACAAACGGGGTTGCCACTTTTTTGCCCACCAGGTCTTTCATGCTGTTGATGCCTGAGCCATTGCGTGCGATCAGAGCCTCGGCATCACCGATGTCGTCAAGGATCCAGAACAACTTCAAGTCTTGGCCTTGGCTTGCCGCGGCTGTGACGGGGCTAGAACCTGCCTCGCCAATTTGAACGCCACCCGAGGCCATGGCTTTGATCACGTCACCGCCACCACCAAACATGCGCCAATTGATTTTGTAGCCCGTGGTTTTTTCCAGCTCGCCCGATTCCATGACGGTCCGCAAAGGGACCAGCATGTCTTGATGGGCAAAAGTGACCTCTTTGGCGGCTTGTGCAGAGGCCAAGCCGCTGAACATGGCCAATGAAAGACCCAGCACAGGGGTCAATTTGAGGAAGGATCGGCGATTTTTCATGAAGTGTCTCCTGTTAGTAAATTCATTTTTGGCATAGAGGCACGCGTTTTGAAACGCTTGCTGGGGTTTAGTTTGTACCCATGCGCGTGCAGCGAGTAGTACCAGTTGGCGGGCTTTTTCAGTGCCAGTTTTTTTGACCTTTGTAAAAGAGGTGGGTCGTATGCACCTTTATGGGGCCGTTCTCCTCTCAAAATCAAAATTTTTCGGACCTAAATTCGAATCGGTGACGCGGCCTTTTAAAACCCGGCATCAGGGTTTTTCCGTAAGGCTTTAGAGCAGGTTATGGCTGGAATAAACGCAAGCCAGAGGTGCGGAATAAGTCTTTAAAGGTTTTTCCCACCAAGATTTCGATCCTGACCTTGCCCCCGAGAAACGCACTCCTTAGCTGATGGTTCAGAATCAGTTTTAGGAGAGAAGAGATGAGCGACACGAAACGGGCGCGTTACACGCTGGAATTCAAGA
>CAMDXR010000033.1 GCA_945877725.1 Limnohabitans sp. Rim8 | reverse complement strand
AGAGGCTGTGGCCAAGATAGAAGCCCAGTCCTCCATGAAGTACCGACCTTATCCCAAGCACCCGGATTACATCAGCGATTTACCCGGGTCTACTTTGAATGGTCGCGCGCTGGAGCCCGTGCCATTTGATGGTCGTTTGCTGGGATCCTTGTTTCCCCTTTTGCGTCCGCCGATTCCAGAGTTCACTGTGCTTGGCGGCATGATGGTGGATCGCACCGATATCAACCACTTGTTGGCCATGACCCGGTCATGGGCCTCACTGAAATATTCGATCAAAATCATTGGCCGTCATTTGAGTGACCGCATGTCCCATTCCCGCGGGACCCGCCTCGTGATGGGCAATGCCATCGTTGCGCGCTTGCTGCATTCTTTGGCGCAACACGAATCGGTAACCTTGGCCATGAACACATCGGTGGAAGCCCTGGAGCGAGACGCCTCGGGTCGTGTGTCTTCTTTGCGTTTGAAAAGCTCAGAGGGTGCAGTGCGGATTGAAGCTAAAAAAGGGGTGATTCTCGCCAGCGGTGGATTCAACCGCGATCCGGTTTTGCGCGCTCAAAAGTTGCCCGGCATCCCGGCTGAATGGTGCCCCGGTGCGCCCGGTCATACAGGGGAAGCGCTGGCATTGGCCCGTGGGATGGGGGCTGTTGAAGGGGGGGGGAGTCAAAGTCCCGCTTTCTGGGCCCCCGTATCGCTGCGTCAACGCGCAGATGGTAGCCGGGCTGTTTTTCCTCACTTTGTGATGGACCGCGCCAAGCCCGGCATGATCACCGTCAACCAAGCTGGGGAGCGCTTTTTGAACGAGAGTACCTCGTACAACTTGTTTGCTTTGGGCATGCAGGCTGCCCACAAGAGCACGCCCTCGGTTCCGGCTTATTTGATTGCCGATGCCAAAGCCTTGCGTCAATACGGCATGGGCATGGTCCGACCTGGGGGCAAAGGCTTGCGCCCGTTTTTGGCAGACGGTTATTTGACCGAAGGTTCAACACTGATTGAGTTGGCGCAAAAGCTTGGTATATCGGCAGAAGGTTTGACCCAATCAGTTGCGCAAAACAATGCATTCGCCCAAACAGGCATTGATGAGCAGTTTCAACGTGGCGTCACGGCCTACCAGCAAAACATTGGCGATGCCGCAGCAGGTGGGCCGAATCCCAATCTAGGTCCCTTGATTGAGGGGCCGTATTACGCCGTCAAGCTTTACCCCGGCGATATTGGTGCAGCACAAGGCTTGCAGACCAATGAACATGCGCAAGTGCTCGACGCAGAAGGGCAGACCCTTGCAGGTTTATATGCCGTAGGCAACGATATGAATTCCATCATGGGCGGTGTCTACCCGGCACCCGGCATCACGATTGGTCCGGGCTTGGTTTTTGCACATCTGGCCACGCAACATGCCTTGAAAGTCGGTCAGTAAGCTCGGGTTTAACCCCTAATACGTTCGATAATCGCGCAAAAATAACTGGTAATCGAACATCATGAATTCAAGTTTTGAAATGGTTTTTAAATTCAGCACTACATTTCAACTTCTCTCAAACCGCATGATGAAAAGTTTCTCAACCCTGGCCTTGCCTACAGGCCTGATTCAAACCCTTAGGAGACCTCTGTGAAAGCTGTTTTAAAAACTCTGGCTGTTTGCGCTGCTTTGGCCGTGTCCGGCATGGCGCAATCGCAGGACATCAAAATTGCCAATATTGTTGAATTGTCAGGGCCCGGTACAACCGCAGGCACGCTGTTCAAAAATGGCACCGAAATGGCCATCAAAGAAATCAATGCCGCTGGTGGTATTTTGGGCAGGAAAATCAGCTACACCACCGAGGACACCCAGACCAATCCAGGGGTGGCCAAAGGCTTGACACAAAAAGCCGTTGATAACGATGTATTCGCCATTTTTGGCCCTGTTTATTCCGGCTCCATCATGGTGTCGATGGCGGAATCCAAGCGAGGTGAAACGCCCAACTTTACGGGCGGAGAAGCGGCAGCGATCACGGCACAAGGGAACCCCTATGTGTTTCGCACTGCATTCGGGCAAAGTATTTCTTTCCCCAAGTTGGCTAAATTCATCAACAGCAAAGCCAAGACATTGGCCATTGTTTATGTGAACAACGACTTCGGCAAAGGCGGGCGTGACACCTTGACCAAACTGCTCGAGGGCACCAGCACCAAGATCGTGGCAGATATCTCGACCGATGCAGGGCAGGTGGACTTTTCAGCGGCTGTGCTCAAAGCCAAGCAGACCGATGCCGATGCCATCTTTGTGTACACCAACGAAGAAGAGTCTGCCCGAGCCCTGCGCGAATTCCGCAAGCAAGGCGTGAAGAAAATGCTGATTGGTGAAACCACATTGACCGGACAAAAAGTCATCGAGTTAGCAGGCGAATCGGCCAATGGCGCCTTGGCCCACGTCGGCTTGACTGTGGACGCTCCCCAATTCAAGGCATTCGGTGCCAAATACAAAGCCGAATACAAGTCGGAATCTGACCACAACGGTATCAAAGGCTACACCGGCATGTATGTTTTGAAAGCGGCCATAGAAAAAGTAGGCAAGTTGGACCGCAAGGCCGTAGCCGCTGCGATCAGAAACAGCTGCTTCAGCACCAAACAGCACCCCGGCATCTTGATGGATGTGTGTTTTGACGACAAGGGTGATCTGGATCGTGAAAGCTTCCTGGTCGAGGTGAGAAACGGTCAGCCCGTGATCAGTACCACTTTGCCACCACTCACAGCCAAGAAGTAAGGCCTGTCAATGAATGGGTGGATCCATGCGAATGGATCCACCCATTTTTTTAGGTCAGTCCGATAAGAAAGTGTGCTGAAGTGCTTTTATACGTAGACAGGTCTTGATTCGGAGCTCACCCCATGACCGATTTTTTCCAGCTTTTCTTCAGTGGCATGGCCACTGGAAGCATCTATGCGCTCGTTGCTTTGGGCTTTACCTTGTTGTGGCAAGCCTCGGGCACCATCAACTTTGCTCAAGGCGAATTCGTGATGCTGCCCGCTTTCATGATGGTGATGCTGTTGGGCTCAGGCTTGTCGCTTTATTTTGCATTTGCTTTGAGCATTGTTTTGTCGATCGTTGTACTGGGGTGGTTTTTTAAACGTGGCTTGGTTGACCCACTGTTCAAGTTCGGGATGATGCCCATTGTGGTGGCCACCATTGGACTTTCGATTGCCATGCGCAACGGTGTGCGTGCCGGTTACAGCGCCGAGCCGCATCCTTTCCCGCAAGTCTTCCCAGATTTTATTTTTGAGGTGGCCGGTGTCAGGTTCTCGGCCACTGACGTAGGCACCTTCGCATTTGCCATGTTGCTGGTTCTGTTCACGCAGGCTTTTTTGAGCAAGACGGTCACCGGTCGCGCCATGCAGGCGGTGGCGCAAAACACCGAAAGCGCTTCGGTCTTGGGGATCAACGTACCCCGAATGATTTTCTACACTTTTGCCATCAATGCCATCCTGGCAGCCGCAGCGGCCTTGTTGGTGACGCCTACGTATTTGGCCAAGTTCGATATGGGCGAAGGCTTGGGTACCAAAGCTTTCTTCGCGGCCATCATTGGCGGCTTCAATAACTCGCGGGGTGCGTTGGTGGGGGGCTTGCTGGTGGGTGTGAGCGAAAACTTGGCGGCAGCCTACATTTCGGCTGCCTACAAAGATGCGGTGGCTTTGATCCTCTTCATGATCGTCATTTTGTTCAAGCCACAAGGCTTGCTCGGTAAAAAAGAGGAGCGCAAAGTATGAAAAAGCTGAACCTTCTTTTTGCACTGATTGCTTTGGCTGCAGTGATTTTGATCCCCAACTTCCTCAAAAATTATGGCATCCACATGTTCACCACCTGGTTGGTGTTCATCATCGCCACCATGGGTTTGAACCTCACAGTCGGTTATGCCGGTCAAAAGTCTTTGGGTCATGCCGCTTTCTTTGGCATAGGTGCCTACACCGTTGCAATCTGCCTAAAAGCGGGTTTGAGCTTCTGGCTGGGTCTGCCCATGGCGGCATTGTTTTGTTTTGTGGTTGGTTTGGCACTGGGTTTTCCGGCTTTGCGTGTACAGACTATTTATCTGGCTTTTGCCACCTTGGGTTTCAATACCGCCTTGTGGCTGGTGATGCGCAACGAAGAGTGGTTGACCGGCGGAACCTATGGCATCAATAACATCGCTCGCCCGAGTTTGGGTGGGATCAGTTTCGATGGCAACTTGGCCTACTACTATTTGGTGTTGACCTTTACCCTGGTGCTGGCTCTGCTGTTGTGGGGACTGCTGAATTCACCTTGGGGCAAGGCCTTTACGGCTTTGCGTGATAACCCGATACGCGCTGAGAGCCTAGGCATTGACACCCGAGGCTACACCTTATTGAGCTTTGCCATTGGCGCCGTTTACGCGGGTGTTGCAGGCGGGTTATATGCGGCGCAAGTGCAGTTCATCGATCCAGCCTTGTTTACTGTGGGCGCGTCCATCATGATGTATTTGATGGTCGTTGTGGGGGGGCCAGGTTATTTCTTTGGACCGGTGTTGGGCTCTGCGGTGGGCGTTGTGTTGCCAGAGTGGCTGCGGTTTGCGCAAGCTTGGTATTTGTTTGTTTTTGGTCTCGCAGTCGTGGTGCTGATGATCTGGTTGCCCGATGGTTTGCTCAGCATCCCTGATCGCATCAAGGCCCGACGTCAATCGCGCGAAGCTTCGGCTGCCCGCGAAGTTGCAGGAGTCAAAGCATGATCCAGCCCGTCCTTAAAGTGACCAACATCAAGAAGGCTTATGGCGCGATACAGGCCGTAGGTGGTGTTTCGTTCGAGGTGCGTGCCGGAGAAATATTTGGCGTGATTGGCCCCAACGGTTCTGGTAAGACCACTTTGTTTAACAGCATGTTGGGTCAGATCGTGCCCGACGAAGGCAAGATAGAACTCAAAGGCGAGGACGTCACACAACTGGGGCCTTTGGCACTGAATCGCCGTGGCGTGGGACGTACCTTCCAAACCCTGCAAGTGTTTGGCAAGATGACCGTTCGCGACAACCTGATCGTGGCCGCCCAGGAGCATCAAGGCAGTATGTTCAGCCGCATGTTTGCACCCAAAGATTCTGGTTTAGGAGACAAAGCCGACGCCTTGATTGATCAATTTCGCATTCGACGTGTAGCTGACAAGAAGGCCGGTGAACTCAGTTATGGACAGCAAAAACTGGTGGACATTGCCATGGCATTCATGAGTGAGCCTGATCTGGTTTTGCTCGATGAACCCTGTGCCGGTGTGAATCCCTCATTGGTGGGCGGTATCAGCACCTTGCTCAAAGAGTTGAATCGGAGTCGCAAGGGCAGTTTTGTCGTGATTGAACACAACATGGACTTTGTCATGGACTTGTGTCACCGCATCATGGTGATGGTGGAGGGGGAAGTTTTGGCGATCGGGACACCGGATGAAATTCGCGCCAATAAGCAAGTGCTCGACGCCTATTTGGGGAACTGAGATGACGATACAAATCACAGACACCTGTATCGAGTTTGACGATGTGGTGGCCGGGTACAAGGATTTCATGATCCTTAACAACTTGTCTTTCAAGGTTCCCAGGGGTTCAATCACGCTGTTGATTGGCCCTAACGGTGCTGGTAAATCCACTGTACTCAAAACCCTTTTTGGACTGCTTAAACCCCGTCAAGGTCGCGTATTGCTGAATGGCAAAGACATCACCGGCGCGACTCAAAAAGCCTTGTTGGCTGAAGGCATTGCCTTTGTCCCTCAAGGACGCAATCTATTTGGACAACTCAGTGTTTATGAAAACTTAGAGTTGGGTGGGATCACGCTGGGCATGAAGATCACACACGAGCGTATTCCTGAAGTGTTGGACTTTTTTCCCCGTGTCAAGGAACGCATGAACTCGCGTGCCTCGGCTTTGTCGGGCGGCGAGCAAAAACAACTTGAAATCGGAAGAGCCTTGCTGTTGCGGCCTAAAGTCCTGTTGATTGACGAGCCTTCCATTGGCTTGTCACCCATCGTGGTAAAGGATGTTTTTAAATTGCTGCGAAAACTGGCTGACCAGGGCACCACCGTGCTGATGGTGGAGCAAAACGTTAAGAGTGCGCTCCAGTATTCGGACAACGCAATTGCGCTGGAGTCCGGTCGCTTGGTGCTTTACAAATCGGCAGCCGAAATTCTGGCTGACCCACAAATGGAACGTTTGTTTTTGGGAGGGGCCCACACCCCCACCGAGGCGAAGGCGGCCCACTGACCTGGTTTTTAGAGCAACGGCCTCAAGGACCGAACCGCTTCTTGCAAGACCGGTAACAGCCGATTCAGTGCATGGTCAGTTTCTTCTCGGTTCATCGGCACGGTCATGCTGATGGCACCGTGAACTCTGTTTTTTCGGTCTAGCAAGGGAACGGCGATGCCACGAAAATTGAGCTCGAGTTGTTGTTCTGAGAGCGCCCAGCCTTGACGCTTGAAGCCAATCAAACTTTCACGAAGCGCTACTTTGTCGGCGACTGTGAAAGTCGTAAAAGATCTCAGATCATGGGCATTTAGCCATTTGTCCATGTCAGACTCATCACCAAAGGCCAGCATGATCATGCCTGCCGCAGTCACTTGGGTCGGCATGCGAGTGCCGGGCATGTAGCCACTCGCTGTGTGCCGTTGAAGGCCGCTGCGCGCAATGAAAACCACATCATCACCATCCAATACCCCTAGGTAGGCGATTTCTTCGGTTCCAGAAGTGATGCGCTGTAAAAATGGTTGCACCAGTCGTGGCAGACGGGCGGATTCAATGTAGGCATGCCCAAGTCGCAAGATGCGCGGGGTCAACCAATAAAGCTTGCCATCGGTTCCGACATAGCCCAGATAAGTCAGTGTTTTGAGGTACCGCCTGGCGGCCGTTCGCGTCATGCCGCATCGTTCGGCCATCTCGGTGGCGGTCAGTCGGGTATGGGCTGCATCAAAGGCTTCGATGATGTGAAGGCCTTTTTCAAGCCCGGCGATCCAGTCCCGCCGGTCTAGGGGAAGTTGTGAATTCGTCATGGCGGCTCAATCCGTTTTGTGCGCAGGCTGCTCAAGCAGGGCATCCTTTTTGCGTTTGTTTTGATTTGAATTGCTATTGCAGCTCATAAGACTTTTTTATTGTTGCGTTGAATGGCTGCGGTTAATCCATCGGACCTTGGTGAATGCACTGCTTCGAAATTATCAGCGCTTTCGCGCATTTGAATCCAAGTCAGACCGGCCTATACTTGAAAAATGAACTAACTGGTACATTCTCAAAGCATGAAAGATTCAATACCCGTTGTGACCAAGGAAAACGGACGCACCAACGACCCTGCTCGCACCATGGCCGAAATCCTGACCGTGGCCACGCACGAGTTTGCCGACAAAGGCTTGACGGGTGCGCGGATTGACGAAATTGCCGCTGCTACGCGCACCAGCAAACGCATGATCTATTACTACTTCGGCAGCAAGGACGGACTTTATCTTGCCGTTTTGGAGGAGGCCTACCGGCGCATGCGAGCCATTGAATCTGACTTGCATCTGGACGATTTGCCACCCCTTGAGGCATTGGTCAGGTTGGTTGAATTTACCTACGACCACCATCGGGACAACGAGGACTTTATACGGTTGGTCATGAATGAAAACATCCAGCGAGGGGATTACCTGCGCCAAAGCACCAGCATTCAGCAACTCAATCAAAACGCGATCCAGTCCGTGCGTGCTGTGTACGACCGGGGCATCGCGCAAGGTGTGTTCCGCCCGGGACTCGATCCTGTCGATATTCACTCGGCCATTTCAGCCTTTACGTTTTTCAATGTGTCCAATCGCCATACCTTCGGGGTGATTTTTCAGGACCGCGTCAGCCAAGGCAAAGCCCAAACCCTTAAGCGCGAGCATGTTGTGGAATTGATTCTGCGATTTGTAAGCCATTAAATTTCGCTATAACAGCTAGCAATTTTTCTATTGTTTGAATAAGTACAAACCCTAGTCCATTAAAAACTAACCAGTTCGTACATTAATGGATGTGCTCAAAAGGAGATCGCGGTGATGCAGAACTTAATCGATGGCTGTTGCAGCTTACTCAAATGGGTGATTGCGATGTGCCTCGCCGTGATGGTGGTTTTGGTGTTTGGCAATGTGGTCATGCGCTATGGCTTCAACTCAGGCATCACGCTTTCCGAGGAGTTGTCGCGATGGTTGTTTATCTGGATGACTTTCATGGGGGCCATCGTGGCTGTTAAAGAGCACGGTCATTTGGGCACCGACATGCTGGTGGGCAAACTGGGTCCCAAAGGTAAAAAGTTCTGCATGGGTTTGTCGCATTTGCTCATGCTGTTCGTTTGTGGCTTGCTCTTTAAGGGGACCTATGACCAAGCGGTCATTAACTGGGATACCACCAGCGCGGTCATGCAAGTTTCAATGGTCTGGATTTATATGCCGGGAGTTATTTTTTCTTTGCTCGGAGGCTTCATGATTTTGATCGAATTCATCGGGCTACTCACGGGGCAAATCAAAGATGAAGACCTGGTACTGATTCAGGAGTCGGAAGAGTCGCCACATGGTGAACCCTCCTCAAATACCTTAGCCGCAAGGAAATAAAAATGACAATCGCTGTATTTTTGTTGTCCTTGCTCGGTGCCATGGCCTTGGGCATTCCCATTGCCTTTTCCTTGTTGCTGTGCGGTGTGGCCTTGATGTGGCACATGGACATTTTTGATGCCCAGATTTTGGCGCAAAACTTGATCGAGGGGTCCAACAGCTTTCCTTTGTTGGCGGTGCCCTTTTTCATGTTGGCAGGTGAAATCATGAATGCGGGTGGTTTGTCCAAGCGCATCGTGAACTTCGCCATGGCGTGTGTCGGTCACATCAAGGGGGGGTTGGGCTATGTGACCATCATGGCCGCCGTGATCATGGCAGCGCTTTCCGGTTCGGCTGTGGCCGATGCCGCAGCGCTGACCGCTTTGCTATTGCCCATGATGGTGGCGGCGGGACATGACAAAGCCAGATCGGCGGGCCTGATTGCCTCGGCTGGGATCATTGCGCCGGTCATTCCACCCAGCATCGGGTTTGTGATCTTCGGGGTGGCAGGCAACGTGTCCATTTCCAAATTGTTTTTGGCGGGAATTGTTCCTGGCTTGATGCTTGGGGCCTCGCTCTGGATCACTTGGTGGTGGCTGGCGCGGAGCGAACGGGTACAAGTGCCGCCGCGCCAAAGCGCAGGACAAATTTTGCTTGCACTGCGAGAAGCCACTTGGGCGTTGGTGTTGCCGGTGATTGTGGTGTTTGGCTTGAAGTTTGGTGTGTTCACCCCCACCGAAGCGGCTGTGGTTGCCGCGACCTATGCCTTGCTTATTTCAACTTTTGTTTACGGCGAGCTGAGCTTCAAGTCCTTGGTGCCTTTGTTCATGTCTGCAGCCAAAACCAGTTCTGTGGTCATGTTTTTGGTGGCTGCCGCCATGGTTTCGGCCTGGTTGATCACGGTGGCCAATTTGCCCGGCGAACTCGTGACTTTGTTGCAGCCCATTCTGGACAGCCCTCGGTTACTGATGTTCGCCATCATGGTCATCACCATGGTGGTCGGCACGGCATTGGACATGACGCCTACGATATTGCTTTTGACTCCGGTCCTGATGCCGTTGGTTAAAGCGGCGGGTATTGACCCGGTTTATTTCGGAGTGCTTTTCATCATCAACAACGCCATTGGTTTGATCACACCCCCCGTGGGCACAGTACTCAATGCTGTGGCCGGGGTGGGCAAGGTCAGTATGGACGAAGTGACGCGTGGGGTCATGCCCTTTATGGTGGCCCAGTTCATCATCATGTTTGCCATGGTGGCTTTCCCGGCTTTGGTCATGGTGCCCGCTCGCTGGTTTTATTGATTTTCGGTACTGTCGTCCGATCGGGTACGCCGGATGACAAACTGCCTGCTTCTTGCGTACGTCCGATTCGTTTGATTTTCTGGAGACAATTCATGAAACGTGTGTTCATCAAAACCTTGATCGCCACTGTCGCACTGGCCGCTGCGGGCATTTCGTCGGCACAAGACAAAACCATCAAGTTTGCCAACCAAAACGCAGCCGGTCATCCCATCGTGCTGGGCATGGAAAAGTTCAAGGAAATTGTCGAAAAACAATCCGGTGGCAAGATCAAAGTTAACGTCTTCCCAGGCGGCGCTTTGGGCAGTGACCAAGCCAATGTATCCGCCATTCAAGGCGGCACACTGGAGATGGCATCCATGAATTCGGGCATCTTTGCTTCTCAGGTCAAAGAATTTGCCATCTTCGATTTCCCCTTCATGTTCGGTTCCGGCAAGGAGGCCGATGCGGCTGTGGACGGGCCCTTTGGCAAAAAACTGCATGCCAAGCTCGATGAAAAGGGCATCATTGGACTGGGTTTTTATGAGCTCGGTTTTCGTAATATCACCAACAGCAAGCGCGCTATCAACAAAGTAGAAGACCTGGAGGGCCTGAAGCTGCGTGTGATTCCCAACCCGATCAACGTGGACTGGGTCAAGGCATTGGGTGCCAACCCTACACCGTTGCCGTTCCCCGAGTTGTATGCGGCGCTGGAACAAAAAGCAGTTGACGGCCAGGAAAATCCTGTGGCCACCATCAACGGTGCCAAGCTCTACGAAGTGCAAAAACACTTGGCATTAACAGGTCACCAATACAACCCACAATCGGTCATCATCAGTAAAAAATTCTGGGAAAAACTGTCGGCTGCCGAGAAAAAAATCGTGGCTGACGCTGTGACTGAATCGGCCAAGTTCCAACGTGACAAAGCCCGTGCCCTGGAGGCCAGCATTCTGGAAAACCTGAAGAAAAATGGCATGCAAGTGTCTCAGTTGCCCGAATCTGAAATGGCCAAGTTACGCGACAAAATGCGTCCGATCACGGCCAAGTATGGGGTGACTGTGGGCCAGGATCTGGTCAAGGAATTGCAGGGTGAAATTGAAAAAGTGCGTTCTGCATCTCAAAAGACGGGCAAGTAAACCTGTGGGCTTCGCCGCCATTGCGGCGAAGTTTCTTGAAACCTAAAATCATGATCATGATCAACGGCAACACATCACTCATTGCCCACATTGGTTACCCGACGCATACCTTCAAGTCGCCAATGATCTACAACCCGTACTTTGAAACATCGGGTATCAATGCGGTGGTGGTTCCCATGGGCTGCAAAGCCGAGCATTACCCGCAGTTTCTGAAAGCTGTTTTCGCACTCGAAAACATCACCGGTGCCCTGATCACCATGCCGCACAAAGTGACCACTGTGGGTTTGCTCGATGAGGTCACACCCACGGTGCGGGTGGCGGGGGCTTGCAATGCCGTCAAACGCTTGACCGATGGCCGTTTGGTCGGTGACATGTTCGATGGCTCGGGCTTTGTGCGTGGCGTTCAACGCAAAGGTTTTAACCTGGGGGGCAAACGCGCCTTGGTGGTTGGCACCGGAGGCGTGGGCAGTGCCATAGCAGCTTCGCTGGCCGGGGCAGGCCTTGCGGCCATCAGTCTTTTTGATGTAAACACCGAGTCTTGTACTGCTTTGGCTAGACGGATCAAAGAGAACTACCCGCAGATGGATGTGCTGACCGGCTCCAATGATCCTGTAGACCACGATCTGGTGGTCAATGCGACGCCAATGGGCATGAACGATGGCGATCCGCTGCCTTTGGATGTGTCCCGAATCTCGCCCGATACCTTTGTGGGGGAAGTCGTGATGAAAGCCGAAACCACGGCTTTTTTGGCTGCAGCTCAAGCGCGTGGTTGCCGAACACAGATCGGCACCGACATGCTCTATGAGCAAATTCCCGCCTATCTGGAGTTTTTTGATTTGCCGACTACAACGGCTGATGTGTTGCGAAGCGTGGCCAAGCTGAGTTATTGAGCCCCTTCATGCAAGCCAGACTCTTTGGAGACCCAAGATGAACCTGCATAAAGTTGACCGAGAAGCCGTGCCGGAAACGCCCAACCGTTTGGGTATTGCCGGCATTGAATTCATTGAGTACGCCACCAGCCGACCACAGGCACTAGGGCAGGTACTCGAAAACATGGGCTTCAGGCCCGTGGCACGTCATCGTTCGAGAGAGGTCACGCTGTACCGACAGGGGGATATGAACCTGGTGGTGAATGCCCACCCGGATGACGCCCGAGTGAGCAGCACGGTAGAGGGGCAACCCGTTATTTCGGCAGTGGCGTTTCGGGTGCAGGATGCACTCAAATCGCACACGCGTTGCCTGAATTTGGGGGCTTGGAGTGTGGGCAGTCATGCGCAGGCCATGGAGTTACACATACCCGCCATTCATGGACCCGGTGGGAGTCGCTTTTATTTTGTGGACCGTTGGCAAGAATTTTCCATCTACAACATCGATTTCAAGCCCATTCCCACGGTCGACCCGAACCCGCCCGCACTGGCAGGCATGAGCTATTTTGGTGTGGTTCAGTACATCGGTGCCAGCCGCAGTGCAGATTGGTTGACCTATTACGAGCACATGTTTGATTTCACGACGATTCCTGACGAGGAACGCTTTGGCATCTTGCCAAAAGGAAAACTCATGAAAAGTCCTTGCGGCAGCTTTTTGTGGCAATTGGTTGAGCCTGAACCATGGATGGACATCGAAGACGCATCCGAATGTTTACAGCGCATTGGTTTCGGGGTGCCCGATGTAGGCAAGGCCGTGACTGCTCTGAAGGCTTTGGGCGTTGAGTTTGTGGAGTCAACCCAATTGCATCCTGAAGACCGGGGTGCCTTGACGCGCAACACTTTGGGTTCTGTCGCCTTTGAGCTCGTGCACAAATAAAGGAAAGCCGCTATGAACTTGCTCGACGGGTATGGCATGGACACCATCACCATGGCTGGCACCTTAGAGGCCAAACTGGCCGCCATGAAAGAAGCTGGCTTCTCGCAGGTCATGTTGATGGCCCGAGACCTGGTGACTCACCCAGGTGGGGTGAAGGCAGCAGCGGCCGAGGTGCTCGCCAGTGGCATGCGTCCCACGGGCTTTCAGGTGCTGCGAGACTTTGAAGGCTTGTCAGGACACTTGCACAGTTACAAGTTAGACATTGCCAAAGCCATGTTGGAGATGTGCGCGGCCACGGGCAGCAAGGTTTTGCTGGCTTGCTCATCCACCTCGCGTCACGCGACCGATGACCTTGATTTGATAGCGGCCGATCTTAAAAAGCTGGCCATGCTGGCGGTGCCCTTGGGCATCAAAGTGGCCTATGAAGCCTTGTCTTGGGGCCGGACGGTCAATGAATTTCCGACCAGTTGGGATGTGGTGTGTCGTGCCGACTGTCCCAATTTGGGGCTGGGTCTGGATTCATTTCATGTATTTGCTGCCAATACGCCGTTGGAGGCGATGGATGAACTGGACCCCTCAAAAATTTTTCTTGTCCAGTTGTCCGATTTCATGTGGCAAGAAACCCCGACCTTTGAAGAACGCATGACCACCGCCCGCACCTTTCGGGTTTTTCCGGGCGAGGGTGTGCACAGCGAGCAGTTGGCTGATTTGGTGTTGCGTCTTGACCGAATTGGGTACCGTGGTGATTACAGTTTTGAAGTGTTCAACGACGATTACCAGCAGTTGCCCCTGGAAACCGTGGCTGCGCGTGCCCGCAAGAGTGCGATTTGGTTGCATCAAGACGTATTGCGCAAATCGGCGCCTTTGCCGCAATGGACTAGGCAAATGGCCTGAGTATTGCCCCAACAGCATTCACTTTGCCGCTGCGCCAAAACTGTGGCTTCGGTTGACCAGTTACACCAGTGACAGCATCACGGCGACCGCCAGTTCAAAGAAGTTGGAGTTCCCAATTAGAGAGACCGGCCCTGCAATGTCATGCGCTAATTTGAGCCAACGTGCACCGACAAAGCCGATGGCAAAACAACCGTAGTTTTGCAAACCACGAAGCCCCAATGGGTGGGGTCGTTGCGGGTCTCGCTGGCTGCTGCCTCAGTCAGGCGGCCTGATCTCGGGCCAGTGGTGCTGTAAATCGGTCTAGCCACTCAAACTATCTGAGTGCGCCTTGGCACAGTGCGTGTGCTCCTTTGGTGTTACAAAACTCTTCTCGGATCGACGAGAATCGGCCTTGTTGTTTTTTAAAGTTGTCATTATGAAATTGGGCCTCCTGAAGCGCTGGCAGCGCTGGGCAATCTTTTCTTTGCTGGGTGTGGGGCTGTTGTGGTGCGTCAGTTGGCTGGTGATGCCACCCTGGGTTCAATGGCAAATCGAAAAACAGGGCTCGCAAGCCTTGGGGCGGTCAGTCAAATTAACCCATGTGGACTTCAGGCCGTGGTCCATGGCCTTGCTTGTTCGGGGTTTGCACATTGGCAAGGCAGGAGTTTCAGAGCCAATGCTGGAGCCGCAGTTGACGATTGACGAGATTGAAGTGAATTTGAGCTTGCAATCTCTCATTTATTGGGCCCCTGTGGCCGATGCGATCTGGGTGCGCAATCCTCAGTTGCATTTGACTTACCGTGGGCAGGGTCAATTTGACATCGACGATGTTCTGAAGCGATGGATTGACACTCAAGATCAAACCTCCGGTATCCCGCGCATGTCTTTGTTCAATATCCGGATTGAGGGCGGCGGTGTTCAATTTCACGACAGTCCCAAGTCGGTCACGCACGCATTGACCGAGTTGCAACTCGGTGTGCCATTTTTAAGCAATATCGGCTCTAGGCGTGAAGTTGCCACCCATCCGCGTCTGGCATTCAAGCTCAACGGTGCGGTGTTTGATACCGATGCAGAAACAAGGCCCTTTGCAAAAGACAGGCACACCCAAGCCCGCTTTCAGGTCAAGGCACTCGATGCCGCCGCCTATTTGCCCTACTGGCCAGCGGCATGGCCCATTCGATTGGCCGATGGCGAGTTGGACCTGGACCTCACGCTCGACTTTAAGCAGCAGGCAATCCCTGAAGTG
Organism: Limnohabitans sp. Rim8; assembly: GCA_945877725.1. Lineage (GTDB taxonomy): Bacteria > Pseudomonadota > Gammaproteobacteria > Burkholderiales > Burkholderiaceae_C > Limnohabitans_A. The sequence continues at coordinate 524 of CAMDXR010000033.1, read as the reverse complement.
GTGGTGGCGGGCCAATTGGCCGTGAAACGGCTGAAACTCCAAGAAAAAACCAATGCCGAAAGCGCACTGCCATTGCTGCAGTGGGAGGCGATGCAACTGAAGATTGATACTTGGCGACCGCTGGAAGCCAGTTTCAAACTCGACAGTCTAAGTCTGGATAAACCCGTGCTCCATTTAAGGCGTGATGCCTCTGGCGCATTCAACTGGGTGGGCTTGCAAGGGTTTTTTACGCCCAGTGAGGAGCGCGGTCCAACCCCAGTCAATGCGCATGCGCAATATGGTGCGAAGACTGTTCAAATTGCAGGCGGTGAGTTGCGCTGGCAGGATGACATGACACGTTTGCCTGTGAATTTGGCACTGAAAGAACTGCATTTTCAAAGCAGCAACCTGAATTGGCCACCCCTTCAAGCGGAACCTGCACTGCTATCGGGCAAAGCCAAACTCGATGGGGTTCCTGTGTCGTGGCAAGGCTCAACCGATTTGAAGAGTGCGCAGATCCATATCAAGGGGCAAGACTTGCTGCT
>CAMDXR010000032.1 GCA_945877725.1 Limnohabitans sp. Rim8 | reverse complement strand
TAGGCATCGGGGGCAATGTCGGGCATCGCCTCCCCTTGTTCTTTGATGAGTTCGAGCACGCGTTCCATGCCCAAGGCCCAACCCACGGCGGGTGACGGCTTGCCACCCACTTGTTCAATCAGGTAGTCATACCGCCCCCCACCACAAATCGTGCCTTGAGAGCCCAGACTCGTGGTGACGAATTCAAACACCGTCAGGTTGTAATAATCCATGCCCCGCACCAGACGGGGGTTGATGCTGTAAGCCACCCCGTTGGCGTCCAAAATGGCTTTGACCGACTCGAAGTGCGCCAAAGACGCTTCGCCTAAAAAGTCGAGCAAGCGAGGCGCGGACTCAACCACAGGCTGCAAGGCCGGATTTTTGGTGTCCAGAATCCGCAGGGGATTGCTGTGCAAACGCCGCTTGGCCTCTTCGTCCAACACATCAGCGTGATGCTCAAGATGGGCAATCAGAGCCGATCGGTGGGCCAAGCGCTCGGCGGGCTGTCCAAGGCTGTTGAGCTCCAGACGGACATCCCGCAAGCCCAATTCTTTCCACAAAGCATCGGCCAATAAGATCAATTCGGCATCGACCTCGGCGCCAGCAAAACCCAACACCTCAGCCCCGATCTGGTGAAACTGCCTGTAACGGCCACGCTGCGGCCGCTCATGGCGGAACATGGGGCCCATGTAATAAAGGCGCTTGCCGCCTTCGTATAACAGGTTGTGCTCTACCACCGCGCGCACCACCCCAGCCGTGCACTCCGGGCGCAAAGTGAGTTGCTCGCCATTCAAGCGGTCTTCAAAAGAATACATTTCCTTTTCGACAATGTCGGTCACCTCGCCTAGACCCCGAACAAACAAGGCGGTGGGCTCCACAATGGGGGTGCGGATGTTGCGGTAGGCGTAACGCGACATCAGATGACGGACCTTGGCTTCCAGCCACTCCCAACGAGCGGATTCGGGTGGCAGAACATCGTTCATGCCTTTGACCCCCACCAAACGCTGGTTTTTGGCGCTGGATGGGATTTTTTCTTTAAGTGATTCGCTCATTTTTATGGGGCAGAGACCGAACCAAAACGGTTCTCAATGTAGTTTTCAACCAGCACCTGAAACTCTTGCGCGATGCCATCACCCCGCAAAGTCAAACGCTTTTCACCGTCGATAAAAACAGGGGCAGCCGGGGCTTCTCCCGTGCCGGGCAAACTGATGCCGATGTCGGCATGTTTGCTTTCACCGGGGCCGTTGACGATGCAACCCATGACCGCGACCTTGAGATTTTCGACGCCCGGGTAGCGAACACGCCAAACCGGCATTTGGGCACGCAAGAAATCGTCAATCTGCTTGGCCAATTCTTGGAATGTGCTGCTGGTGGTGCGTCCACAACCGGGGCACGCCGTGACGCTGGGCACAAATATGCGCAAACCCAGCGATTGCAAAATCTCGGAGGCAATGACCACCTCTTGGGTTCTGGCCTCGCCGGGCTGGGGCGTCAGGGAAACACGAATCGTGTCGCCAATGCCTTCTTGTAAAAGAATGGACAAAGCCGTGGTTGAAGCCACCGTGCCTTTGGTGCCCATGCCGGCTTCGGTCAAGCCCAGGTGCAAGGCGTAATCGGTGCGTCGACCCAGTTCGCGGTAAACCGATATCAGGTCTTGAACACCCGAAACCTTGCAGGACAAGGCAATTTGATCGCCATTGAGCCCCATGGCCTCGGCCCGCTCGGCGGACGAAATGGCCGAAGATATCAGCGCCTCGTACATCACTTGACGTGATTCCCAAGGCTCTGCCCGCTGGCTGTTTTGATCCATTAAATCGGCCAGAAGTTCTTGGTCGAGACTGCCCCAGTTCACACCAATTCGGATGGCCTTGTTGAAGCGCATGGCGGCCTCGATCATTTGACCGAATTGCACATCCCGCTTATCACCTTTGCCGACATTGCCGGGGTTGATGCGGTACTTGGACAGGGCTTCTGCGCAGGCCGGGTAATCGGTTAGCAAACGGTGACCGTTGTAATGGAAATCGCCGATCAGGGGCACATCGATGCCCATTTTGTCCAACTGGTCGCGAATGTGCGGCACAGCTTGGGCGGCTTCCGGCGTATTGACCGTGATCCTGACCATTTCGGAGCCCGCGATAGCCAGTTCCTTGACCTGAATGGCGGTGCCAATGACGTCAACGGTGTCGGTATTGGTCATGGACTGAACGCGCACGGGTGCGCCCCCACCCACGGTGACAACACGAGAGCCCCAAACCACTTTGGACTGTCGGCTTTTGCGCTTTGCCGGCAGGGCTATGCCAATGGGCAAGGCAAGATTTGAAGAATTGTTCATGGTTTCACCTCAAAACGGGCCACATTCATTTTGCTATGGGGCGTGAGATCAAAAGCTTGACCTTTAAAACGTACCTGCAGCGCATCTGCCCTGCCCACCACCACACTGACGGGCAATGGCGCTTGCAAACGGCTGGATTCACCGGGTTTCAAAATGCCACTCCAGAGCACCTGATTCTGGCCATCACGGACCTCCAGCCAGCTTTCAGCCGTGGCTGTAAATACCCACTCGGGTGCGCCGGTTTTGCTTGCTGCCAGGGGAACTTTAGCCGGATCAGGCTGGGCAACAGCAGGCGTGTTGGTCTGCGCAACAGGGCTTGAAGGCACTGCTGAAGGCAGCGTTGCAACAGGTGGTACAGGCTCAAAAGGCACGATGGTGACGGCCCCCAGAGATGGCGCGTCAGCTGCAGTTGCTCCCTTGCTTGCCCCTTCGGTTGTCGCTTCAGGTGCAGGGACAGCCTGAGTCAAATTTGTCAATTTGAGTAATTTGCTCACTTCATCCACCCACGTCCATTGCGATGGTCCGGGTAACCAGATCAGGCCGGCAATCAACAAGGCCATGGCCAGGGCGGACCAAAAGGCTTTCTTCGGAAAACGCTCTGATGAGGACTGCATCATGCCCATTTCGACAGGTGCCACATCGGGTTGCCGTGCAGGGACCAAAGGTGCTGAATAACGGTCAGGTTGTGGTAACAATGCCAAAACAGGTGCCACATCGATGCGCAAATGTCGGCAGACGCTGGAGGCCAGTCCGCGCACAAACACAGGACTTTGGTCGGTCAGGTACTGATCGGCCTCCAAAGCCTCCAGTTGACGAACCGGGACCTTCAAGGCCACAGATATAACAGCCAGGTGAACACCGGCCTTGAGCCTGGCTTGTTTCAAAACCTGACCTGCCGTCATGGCCGCAGGATGAGGAACGGCAGGAGACCCTTGATTTTCATCAAGTTCAGCGTTTTCAGGCATTGCCAGATTCCTCGGTTTGAACCATGGGGACAGGCACCATCATGATGGTGCGCTGCTGCGCCATACGAGTTTGAACCTGGGTGCGGTCTTTCACATCACCGGCCAACTGGCCACAGGCCGCGTCGATGTCATCCCCTCGGGTTTTGCGAACCGTGGTCACCAAACCCGCCTCTTGCAATTGCTTGGCAAAAGACTGAACCCGGGCCGCAGAGGATCTGAGCAAACCGGATGCCGGGAAAGGGTTGAATGGAATCAGATTGAATTTGCACCTGAGCCCTTGACGGGCATGCTTTTGCACCAGATCAATCAATTGGTGGGCATGTTCGGGTTGGTCATTGACCCCATCCAGCATGCAATATTCAAAAGTAATGAAATCACGCGGCGCATGGGCCAAATACGCTATGCAGGTTTGCATCAACTCGGCCAGTGGGTATTTACGGTTGAGCGGAACCAAGTGATCGCGCAAGGCGTCGTTGGGGGCGTGCAGCGAAACCGCCAAAGCCACGGGGCAATCGGCTGACAAGCGCTCCATCATGGGCACCACCCCGGAGGTCGACACTGTGACCCTGCGACGCGATAAACCGTAACCGTGGTCATCGAGCATGGCACGCAAAGCGGGGACTAAAGCGGAATAATTTTGCAAAGGCTCGCCCATGCCCATCATCACCACATTCGAGATCACGCGCTCTTCGGTTTTGAGATGCTGGCGTAAAAAATGCTCGGCGAACCACAATTGAGCAAGAATTTCACCCGTGGTCAGGTTTCGACTAAACCCCTGGTGACCGGTTGAACAAAACCGGCAACCCACAGCGCAACCCGCTTGGGATGAAATGCACAAGGTCCCCCGATCGTCCTCGGGTATGAAAACTGCCTCAATGGCATTGCCATCGCCCACATCAAACAACCATTTGATGGTGCCATCGGTCGAGATGTGTTGACTGATGAGGGGAAGCGCTGAAACGTGCGCATGAGATTTGAGTTTTTGGCGCAACGATTTGGCCAAATCACTCATTGAATCGAAATCCGCTGCACCTCGCTGGTGAATCCAACGAAACAACTGGGTGGCTCTGAAACGCTTTTCTCCCAGACCTTCACAAAAAACGGCCAAACCCTCCAGATCAAATTCGAGAAGGTTGGCCGTCATGAGGGTATGAGGTCGCGCAAAAGCCGCGACGCTATCAGCGTGTGTAAACGTTCATGCCGGCGAAGAAGAAAGCGACTTCAGCGGCAGCGGTTTCTGGGGCGTCGGAACCGTGCACGGCATTGGCGTCAATGCTGTCTGCAAAGTCAGCGCGAATGGTGCCTGCATCGGCTTTCTTGGGATCGGTAGCGCCCATCAGGTCACGGTTTTTGGCAATGGCATTTTCGCCTTCGAGGGCCTGGATCATGACCGGACCGGAAATCATGAATTCAACCAAATCTTTGAAGAACGGACGCGCTTTGTGCACGGCATAAAAGGCTTCGGCTTCGCCACGCGACAAGTGGGCCATTCTGGCGGCGACCACTTTCAGGCCAGCGGCTTCGAAACGGGCATAAATCTGACCGATGACGTTCTTGGCGACTGCGTCGGGCTTGATGATGGAAAGGGTGCGTTCGATGGCCATGATTTTTTCCTGTAAACAGAGTGATTTTTAAGCATTTTTGCCCTGCGGCAAAGCCCTAGATTCTAACCTGAGCAATTCAGCGCATCAGGAGCGTGAAACCACATGGCCCCACGCAAGCAGCAGAAATTAACGGCTGCGGCTCCCGCCACCACGGCTGCCACGGCCACCACGGCCTGGGGCCCCCGGCGTTTTCTTCAGCCGGTTAAAACTTTCTGCTCCAATATAAGAAGGCCCTGATTTCACTGCATCTGAAGAAGTTGCACCCAAATCGGCTCCTTGAACCCGGTTGGGCTTCACGGGAGGTTTGGCACGCGGCAAGGCTGTTCCGGCACGGCCTTGCCCGCCGGTACGGGGGCGGCGATCGTTGCGGTTGGTCCGACTGACCGGTTTGGCTTCAGTGCTGCGTGGGCGTTCGGTGGTGCCAGCGGCACGCATCAGGGACCGAATATCGGCTTCGTCCAGCTCCAGCCAAGCACCCCGGCGCAGGCCATGGGGCAACACCATAGCCCCGTAACGGATACGGATCAGACGGCTTACTGCATGCCCAACCGCCTCCATCATGCGCCGCACCTCGCGGTTGCGCCCCTCGGAAATCGTCACCCGGTACCAGCAGTTGGAGCCCTCTCCTCCCCCATCTTCAATGGAGCCGAACTGGGCCGCGCCATCTTCCAGCATCACGCCGTCCAACAAGCGCTGTTTTTCATCTTTGCTCAAAGCGCCCAAGACGCGAACGGCATATTCACGCTCCAAGCCGAAACGTGGGTGCATCAACTGGTTGGCCAACTCGCCCGAGCTGGTGAACAGGAGTAAGCCTTCGGTGTTCAGGTCAAGGCGGCCGACAGATTGCCATTTGCCGTTTTGCAAACGGGGCAATTTGCGGAAAACCGAGGGGCGATTTTGGGGGTCGTCATGGCTGACAATTTCGCCAGCAGGCTTGTGATATGCAATGACGCGGGCAGGTGGCGGATCTATGCGAATGTGAATCGCTTTGCCGTTGACCTTGATCTGATCCCCGTACTGCACGCGCTGACCAACGTGAGCGGGTTCGTTGTTGACCGATATCCGCCCCTCCACAATCAGCTTTTCCATCTCTAGCCGAGAGCCCATGCCTGCTTGGGCCAAAACTTTGTGCAATTTGGGCGAATCGGTTTGAGGGGCCAGTACGCGTTTGCCCAAATCGACCACAACCTCAGCGCTGGCCTCTTCGTCGTCAAACTGGCCGGACACGACATCAGCTAACTCAATCGGCTTGTAAACCGATTCAGTTGAAGCCATGGCCTGGGCAGAACGTCCCTCCTGATCGGGGGCGTTCGAAAGGCGGTCGTTTTGAGGATTTTGGTTCATGAATTGGTGGACTCTTCGCCATTCAGCGCACGGTCAAGGGGTGCGTCTGCAGGAGCAGGCGCGCTAGGATCATCGCTGTGACCGGAATCGACGCCAGTTGCGGCGTCTTGAAGATCGAACGTGCTTGCGCTTGAATCAGGCAACAACGGGTCCACCACTGGTAGGGCGGTCGTGTTGGCCGCATTCGCATCAGGGCCCGGATCTGACTCGGGATTCACGATGGGCATGTCAAATGGCAAGGCATTGATGGCGTCCTCTAAAGACAAAGAGGGTTGCATGGGCAGGTCTTCTGCCAGCCCTGGAAACACCGGGTTTTGACCCTCAACCTGAGACAACATGGGCAATTGATCGAGCGATGCCAAACCCAAATCGTCCAAAAACTGACGCGTCGTGGCATACAAGCCGGGCCGACCCACGGTTTCCCGGTGGCCAATGACTTCAACCCAACCACGGTCTTCCAGTTGCCTCAGAATTTGCGAATTGATCGTGACCCCCCGAATGTCTTCCATGTCGCCGCGTGTGACCGGTTGCCGGTAGGCAATGATGGCCAAGGTTTCCATCACGGCACGGGTGTATTTAGGGGGTTTTTCGGGGTGCAGGCGGTCCAAATACTGACGCAATTCGGGGCGGCTTTGAAAACGCCAGCCGGTGGCAACCGTGCTCAGTTCCAAGCCTTTTTGAGACCACTCCTGCTGTAAATCTTGCAGCATTTGCCGCAAAGTGTCTGCTCCGAGCGCATCGTCAAACAAAACGCGCATGTCGCGCATTGACAAAGGCTGACCCGCAGTCAGCAAGGCCGTTTCCAGGACACGTTTGGCTTGCGCCGTGTTCATGTGTCAATCTTTCGGAAAAAAGACGCCTCACGGCGTCATAAGTGCAGGGACCGTGCTTATTCAGAGCCAAATAAGCACGTCAGGGAGGGCTTGCATTGTAGCTGAGACCCCAAACCGACAAGGCTTGCGCCATGTCCGCAGGCAAAGCAGATGTCAAATCAATGGATTGGCCCGTGATCGGGTGGGCAAAGGCCAAGCGCCAGGCGTGTAAAGCCTGACGCGCCATGCCTGCGGTCTGGCTCCCGCCGTAGACCGCATCGGCCACCAAAGGGTGCCCAACATGGGCCATGTGCACCCGGATTTGATGCGTACGGCCCGTGTGCAGTGTGCAATGCACCAAACACCCCAGACCGTTTTGGTCCAACAACCGGAAGGTGGTGGCGGCTGTTTTGCCCGATTGGTAGCTCAGGTCCACCACCGCCATGCGCAAACGGTTGGCCGGATCGCGCCCAATGGGCGCCTCTATTTTCAAAGAAGATGGACCTGTCCAAGGCTTGTGGGCCAGGGCCAAATATTGCCGGTGCACCTCTCTGGCTGCAATTTGATGAACCAAAGCATCCATGGTTTGACGGGTGCGGGCGACCACCATCAAGCCGCTGGTGTCCTTGTCGAGCCGGTGCACGATGCCCGCTCTGGGCACGTCGGCCGCCAAAGGGTCCAGCGCCAACAGGCCATTGAGCAAGGTGCCCCGCCAATTGCCCGGTGCTGGGTGCACCACCAATCCCGCAGGTTTGTTGATCACGCGCAGATGGGCGTCTTCGTAGACCACCTCAATCGGCATGGCTTCTGGCACAAAGGCTTGGGATTGGGGCGTGGCCCGAAGCGTGACCTCTAGCAGATGCCCCAAACGGACTTTGCTCGACACCTTGGTCACCACCCGACCATCCATCAGGGCGTCCCCCTGTTCGATGAGTTGTTGCAGGTAACTGCGCGAAAACTCAGGCACCATTTGCGCCAAAGCGCGGTCCAGTCTCTGCCCATGCAAGGTCATGGGCACCGTGATGGCGCGAACTTCGACCTCAGAGGCGTCGACAGTTCTGTCTAGCTCGTCGTTTGATGAACCAAACAGGTCATCATTGTCGGGGGGGATAGATATAATCAATTCGTTTGAACAGTACGAGGACGTTAGAGATGCAAAGCTTCAGATTATCGGTGGTTCCAGCCGGCTTGTTGTTGGCTACAAGCTTGTTTCTAACAGGATGTGCCAACACCCCCAAAGACATCACGGCTGGCTGGACCCCCGAAAGAATTTACAGCGAAGCACGCGACGAAGCCAATGCGGGCGCTTGGGACAAGGCCATCGGCTTGTATGAAAAACTCGAAGGGCGGGCTGCTGGCACCTCCTTGGCGCAACAGGCTCAAATTGACAAGGCTTACGCCCAGTACAAAACCGGCGACAAAATTCAAGCCACCGCAACCCTTGACCGTTTCATCAGGCTGAACCCAGCAAGCCCCGTATTGGACTACGCCCTGTACCTGAAAGGCTTGAACAACTTCAGTGACAACTTGGGCATGTTCTCTTTTCTGACCCGCCAAGACTTGTCTGAGCGCGACCAAAATGCCGGCAAAGCTTCTTACGAGGCCTTTAAAGAGCTGACCACACGCTTCCCCGAATCCAAATACGCACCCGATGCACGTCAACGCATGGTCTACATCGTGAATGCCTTGGCGGCTTACGAGGTGCATGTTGCCCGTTATTACGCGAGCCGCAATGCGCATGTCGCCGCCGTTAACCGCGCGCAACAAGCCATCGCCGAATACCCGGGGGTGCCTGCCCTCGAAGAGGCTTTGGCCATCCTGATGCAGTCTTATGACGCGATGGGCATGACCGGCCTGCGCGACGACGCCAAACGCGTGCTAGAGAAAAACTTTCCCCGTTCTGCATATTTGTCACCCGAAGGCGCAAAGAAAAAAGCTAGTTGGTGGCGTCTGCTTTGAATTGACTCAAAGCCTCTAAAAAATCGGGGTGGCTGCTCAAGCGGCGCATCTCCGGCAAGCCCCTGACCAGTCTTTTCCCATAAGACATGCTGGCCAAACGGGTGTCGCAGACCACCAAAACGCCCCGGTCCGTCTCGCTTCTAATCAAACGCCCTGCCCCTTGCTTGAGTGAAACCGCCGCTTCGGGCAGCGCATGGTCAGCAAAAGCACTGCGCCCCTCGCGGGTCACGCGCTGACTTCGCGCTTCAAACAACGGGTCGCCGGGTGGAGGGAAAGGCAGTTTGTCGATCACCACCAATTGCAATGCATCGCCGGGCACGTCAAAACCTTCCCAAAACGATGCCGAAGCCACCAAAACACACCCTGCTCGGCCGTCAGTGGCCCCTTCCCTGAAGCGTTCCATCAATCGTCTTTTGGGGCTTTGGCCCTGCACCAAAACCTCAATGGATGACCCGGCATCTAGGCGGGTTTGCAAATATTCGCCAATCGCTCGCATGGCATTGAGGGTGGTGGTGAGCACCAGGGTTCGCCCCCCCAGAATTTGCGCCGCCTCGGCCACCAGTTGGGCCACTTGGGTCGCGTGCGAAGGGTCTCCGGGTTTGACCAAATGTTCAGGCACATACAGGGCCGCTTGCCGGGCATAGTCAAAGGGGCTGCTGACCTGCATCACTTGGGCCGAGGTCAGGCCACAGGGCTCGGTGAACCAGCGCAGACTGGGCTCATCGCCCAGGGTGGCTGACGTAAAAACCCAGGCCTTTTGCCCCAAAGAGCCATCGTTTGGACCGGTGGGCAGATTGGGCTCTGCATGCCGAGGGTCCGCATGCCGGGGGTCTGCGGCCATCAGGGCCTGATCGTCTTCAATTTCGTCCTGCTCTTCAGCAGGCACAGGGCGCACAGGCTGCGCACGGGTCAAGGCTGAAAAAGCCTGCGCAATGTCCAACGGGGACTCCACCAAACGCAGTTGCGCACTGACTTCGGCCCAACGGACCCCCTCAGGATCGGGTGGTGTAGAAAACAAATTGACCAAGGCACCCAGCTCGCGCGCGCGGTCAAACAAGCGTTGAAAATCCGGGGCCAGTTCGCAAACCGTTTCCAAACCGCTCTGGGTTTGGTCCAAGGCCAGCAATAAATTTTGCAAAGCAGGGGTCCAGTCGCCTCCGTCAACGCCTTCGGGCAAGGCTTCGGTCCAACGCAGGCGAACCGAACCCCGGTGCAGGCCCGCAGCCAGACGCCAATCGCGGGTGGATTTTTCCAGTCGGTCGGTTAACGCGTGCCAATCCACCAAACCTCTTGCCAATTGCAAACCGGTGGCCAGCACATCCCTGCAAAGTTCAAGCAATTGCACCGTGGAAAGCTGTTTACCCAGAAAATTGACACCAATTTCGTTGAGTTGGTGGGCCTCGTCAAACACCGTGACACGCACCGTGGGCAACAACTCGGCCACACCCGACTCGCGAACAGCCATGTCGGCAAAAAACAAATGGTGGTTGATGACCACCACATCAGATGCCATGGCCTCTTTACGGGCGAGGTTCACATGGCAAGCCCGATAGCGCGGGCAACTTGAACCCAAACAATTGTCCCGTGTGGAGGTGACCAAAGGCCAAAGAGACGAGCGCTCGTCCAAACCCGTTAACTCGGCCATGTCCCCGGTGCGGGTCGCTTGCGCCCAAGTTTCAATTTTGGCCAGTGCGCGCTGTGCCCCTGGCTGCGCTGATTCGGGGCTGTGGCGCGCTTGCTCCATGCGGTGCAAACACAGGTAATTGGAGCGGCCCTTGAGCAAGGCCACTCGAACCGGCAAACCCAATACCTCGATCAGACGGGGAATATCGCGTGAAAACAACTGGTCTTGCAAGGCTTTGGTGGCGGTCGACACTAACGCCCGCTGACCGCTGAGCAAAACCGGTACCAAATACGCGTAGGTTTTGCCAACACCCGTGCCCGCCTCGACCACCAACTGACCGCCTTGTTCCAGTGTCTGCGTGACCGCCATGGCCATGTCGGTCTGGCCCTCGCGCGGCTGGAACCCCGGCACCGACTGGGCCAAGACCCCGTGGTTGGACAAGGTTTCGGCAACCCTCTGCAACAACAAGCTCAAGCAGGCTCCTTGGGTTCCAGCATCGCTTGCAGCCTAGAGATTTGGTCGCGCAAGGCCAATCGGCGTTTTTTGAATCGGCGGAGCAGCAATTCGTCCAGGGGTTGTGGCGACAAGCTGGCTTGGTCAATCAAGGCATCCAGGTCGGCATGTTCCATTTGCCACTCGATCAACTGACGTTGCGGAGAACGAAGATCTCCAGGTTCGGAATGCATCATGGCGGGTTCCCGGTGGGGGTGCCGATTTCAGTGCCCGTCTGGGGTTGCTTGCCTTCCAAGCGCAAATTGCGTTGGTCGGTTCGCCACAAGCGCTCTTGCTCATTCAACACCAGGTCTTGCTGGCGCAATGGCTCCAATGCGGCGCGGCGTTTTTTGCGGGCCTCACTCAGGCAGACATTGACGGCAAATTTTTGCCAACAGGCTTTGGCTTCTTCTTGGTAGATGCCCATGATCACTTCGCGTTGCCGAGCAATTTCTTCCCGCTGTACGCGGATGAACTCGGGCTGGCCCACCATCGACTGGGCCGCCAGCCCAGTGGCGGTGACAGCAAAAAAGAAGGCCAAAAAGCACTTTTTCATGTCAAGTGCGTGTCCACCGTGCGGTGCTCAAGCGCCAAAAATTCACTGGACTGCATTTCGTGCAGTCGTGAAACGGTGCGCGGGAACTCGTGCGACAAAGGCCCGGAAACGTACAAGGCCTCTGGGGACACGGCCGCCGACATGATCAACTTGACACGGCGGTCATACAAGACATCAATCAGCCAAGTGAACCGCCGGGCCTCCGAGGCCATGCTGACCGTCATCTGCGGCACATTGCTGAGCAAAACGGTATGAAACTGGGTGGCTATTTCGAGGTAATCGTTTTGCGAGCGGGGGCCGCCGCAAATGGCCTTAAAGTCAAACCACACCACGTCTCCCGACCGTCGCCTGGACTGGATCTCGCGTGCCTCGATGTGCAACACCGGGTTTTCGTCCGGACCGGTCGCCAAACGCTTGAAGGCGTCCGTCATCTCCGCATCGGCAGAGTCGCCCAAGGGGGTCAGGTAAAGCTTGACCATCTCGAGGGTGCGGCGACGGTAATCGGTGCCGTTGTCCACACTGAGCACTTCCATGCGCTGGTTCAGCAAGGCGATGGCGGGCAAAATCCGGTCACGGTGCAAACCGTCGGGATACAGGCCGTTCGGTTCAAAGTTAGAGGTGGTGACAAAACCCACGCCGTTTTCAAAAAGCGCCACCAACAACCGGTGCAAGATCATGGCATCGGTGATGTCTGCCACATGAAACTCATCAAAGCAGATGAGCCGGTACCGCTTGGCCATGCGCTTGCCCAATTCGTCCAAAGGGTTCACGGTGCCTTGGATGGCCGCCAGTTCACGGTGAACTTCGCGCATGAACTCGTGAAAATGCAGGCGGGTTTTGCGCTGGATGGGCACCGCTGCAAAAAAGCAGTCCATCAAAAAACTCTTGCCCCGCCCGACCCCGCCAAACATGTAAACCCCTTTGGGGATTTCAGGACGACTCAGGAACTTGCCAAAAAAGTTGGAACGCTTGGACTTGTAGGCTGACCATTCACTGGCGCAGCGTTCCAATGCATCGATGGCGCGCAATTGGGCAGGGTCGCTTTGGAAGCCCCTTTTGCGGAGTTCTTCTTCGTAAACAGCACGAACGGACATGGGCGGATGGCTCTTCAACTTCAAAACAAAACCCGGGACCGGCCCGGGTTTCTGGGATGCAGGCACTGTAACCCAACTCGCCCCACCCAACAGGGTTGAGGGCGCGAAGAACTCAGAAGTTCAAGGTGCGTTTGTCCACGGCCAAAGCGGCCTCTTTGGTCGACTCGCTCAAGGATGGATGCGCATGGCAAATCCGGGCAATGTCTTCGGCAGAAGCCCTGAACTCCATGGCCACCACGGCCTCAGCAATCAGCTCAGAGGCAGATGGGCCTACGATGTGTACGCCCAAAATTTCGTCGGTGGTCGTGTCGGCCAGCATTTTCACCATGCCGGTCGTGTCGCCCAAAGCACGGGCGCGGCCATTGGCCAAGAACGGGAATGAACCCGCTTTGTAAGCCACGCCATCGGCCTTGAGTTGTTGCTCGGTACGACCGACCCAAGCGATTTCGGGGCTGGTGTAAATCACCCAAGGAATGGTGTTGAAATTAACGTGCCCGTGCTGGCCGGCAATGCGCTCGGCTACGGCCACGCCCTCTTCTTCGGCCTTGTGCGCCAACATGGGGCCACGCACCACGTCGCCCACGGCCCAAACGCCGGGCAAATTGGTCTTGCAATCTGCATCCACCACAATCGCGCCGCGCTCATCCAGTTGCAAGCCCACCGCCTCGGTGTTCAAGCCGATGGTGTTGGGCACGCGGCCAATGGAAATGATCAGTTTGTCCACCTCTAGGGCCAAGGCGTCGCCTTTGGCTGTTGTGTAGTTGACCGTCACGCCCTTTTTGCCGTTCACGATCTCGCCAACCTTCACGCCCAGCTCAATCTTCAAGCCCTGCTTGTCAAACGCCTTTTTGGCTTCTTTGGCGATTTGCTCGTCCACCGCGCCCAAAAATGTGGGCAAGCCTTCCAAAATGGTGACTTCGGATCCCAAACGACGCCAAACAGAGCCCATTTCCAGGCCAATGACACCGGAACCAATCAGGGCCAATTTCTTGGGCACTGCGCCCAAACGCAAAGCGCCGTCGTTGGACAACACATTCACTTCGTCAAACGGGGTGCCGGGCAAGGCGCGGGCGTTGGAGCCCGTGGCAATGATGATCTGCTTGCCGGAAATGGACTCTTCGGTCTTACCGGCCACCTTGATCTCGTAAGCACCGTCGGCTTGGCCGACAAAGCTGCCGCGACCATGGAAAAAAGTCACCTTGTTTTTCTTCAACAGGTACAAGATACCGTCGTTGTTTTGCTTCACCACGGTGTCTTTGCGGCCGATCATGGTGGCCACATCCATTTTCACGTCTTTGGCACTGATGCCGTGTTCAGCGAAGTGGTGGTTGGCGTGGTCAAAGTGCTCGCTGGACTGCAGCAAGGCTTTGGACGGGATGCAGCCCACATTGGTACACGTACCGCCGGGGGCCGGGCCACCGGCTGCGTTTTTCCATTCGTCAATGCAGGCGACCTGAAAACCGAGTTGTGCCGCGCGAATGGCGGCGATATAGCCACCGGGGCCACCGCCGATGACGACGACGTCGAATTGTTTGCTCATGGTATTTGTCTTCTTCAAGGGCAACGCCCCCAAAAAGGGGGCATTGCGGGTTCAGTTCAATCAGATGTCGAACAGCAAGCGGGCTGGATCTTCCAGCGCTTCCTTCATGGCCACCAAGCCCAACACGGCTTCGCGGCCGTCGATGATGCGGTGGTCATACGACATAGCGAAATAGTTCATGGGGCGAACCACCACTTGGCCGTTTTCCACCATGGCACGGTCTTTGGTCGCGTGCACGCCCAAAATGGCCGACTGGGGTGGGTTGATGATCGGGGTCGACATCATGGAACCAAAAGTACCGCCATTGCTGATGGAGAAGGTGCCACCGGTCATTTCTTCGATGCCCAGCTTGCCGTCTTTGGCTTTCTGGCCGAATTCAGCGATCTTTTTCTCGATGTCGGCAAAGCTCATCTGGTCGGCGTTGCGCAAAATAGGCACCACCAAACCACGGGGTGAACCCACCGCGATACCGATGTCGAAATAGCCGTGGTAAACGATGTCGTTGCCATCGACCGAAGCGTTCAACACGGGGAACTTCTTCAAGGCATGGACTGCGGCCTTGACGAAGAAACTCATGAAGCCCAGCTTGACGCCGTGTTCCTTCTCGAAACGATCTTGCATGCGCTTGCGCATGTCCATGACCGGGGCCATGTTGATCTCGTTGAAGGTGGTCAAAATCGCGTTGGTGGATTGCGATTGCAGCAAACGCTCGGCCACACGGGCACGCAAACGGGTCATCGGCACGCGCTGTTCCGGGCGGTCGCCCAAGTTGACAGCAGGGGCTGAAACCTGAGGCAATGACTTGGTGGGTGCGCCTGTCGGAATGACCGCTGCCGTGGACTTAACGCCCCCAGCCACGGCCGACAGCACATCGCCCTTGGTCACACGGCCGTCTTTGCCGGTACCGGCCACCGAGCCTGAGGCCAGGTTGTTGTCCGCCATCAATTTGGCCGCAGCGGGCATAGCCACACCGGACATGGCACCGCCAGAAACGGCTGCAGCGGTTACAGGTGTAGCCAAAGGTGCCGCAACTGCTGGCGCAGCTACGGCCGAGGCTGCAACCGGCGCAGCACCGGCCGTCGAGCCGACTTTGGCGTCGGTATCGATGCGGGCAATCAGTTGCTCGGCTGCGACGGTGCCCCCGTCACCCACCAAGATTTCGGTGATCACGCCAGCAGAGGGTGCGGGCACTTCGAGCACCACTTTATCGGTCTCGATTTCGATCAGGATTTCATCGG
>CAMDXR010000031.1 GCA_945877725.1 Limnohabitans sp. Rim8 | reverse complement strand
TCCAAGAGTCTTTCCAAAAAGCATTGCGCGGCCTCGAAGTCGGGGTCGACGGGATGAATGAGAAGACGCAAGACCGTGAGGTGCTTGAAAAGGAACTGGGTGAACCGGGTCCCGAGCGCATTTGGTACGTGGGCGACGCCTTTGCCATGGGTTTGAGTGTGGACGAAGTCTTCGCCCTGACCAAGATCGACCCTTGGTTTTTGGTTCAAATTGAAGAAATTGTCAAAATTGAGCTTGAACTCGAAACCACCACCCTTGAAGCCATCACCTCTGAAGAGTTGCGTGCACTCAAGAAAAAGGGTTTTTCGGATCGCCGATTGGCCAAATTACTCAAGACCACCGAGCACGTCGTGCGCGCTCGCCGCCATGCCTTGAACATACGTCCCGTTTACAAACGCGTGGACACCTGTGCCGCCGAGTTTGCAACCGACACCGCCTACATGTACTCCTGTTACGAGGGCAATGGCGACGGTGAATGCGAAGCTGACCCGACCAACAAAAAGAAAATCATGGTGCTGGGCGGTGGCCCTAACCGCATCGGGCAAGGCATCGAGTTTGACTACTGCTGCGTGCACGCAGCGCTGGCCATGCGTGAAGATGGTTATGAAACCATCATGGTCAACTGCAACCCAGAGACCGTCTCAACCGACTACGACACCTCTGATCGCTTGTACTTTGAGCCCGTCACATTGGAGGACGTGCTGGAGATTGTGGACAAAGAAAAGCCGACAGGCGTCATTGTTCAATACGGCGGACAGACCCCATTGAAGTTGGCGCTCGATTTGGAAGCCGCAGGCGTGCCCATCATCGGCACCAGCCCTGACATGATTGATGCCGCTGAAGACCGTGAGCGTTTTCAGAAGCTTTTGCAAACCCTGGGACTGCGTCAGCCGCCCAACGCCACGGCCCGCACCGAACCAGAAGCACTCGAAAAAGCGGCCGCGCTGGGTTATCCGTTGGTCGTGCGGCCCAGCTATGTGCTGGGCGGGCGGGCGATGGAGATCGTGCATGAGCAACGTGACCTTGAACGCTACATGCGTGAAGCGGTCAAGGTGTCGCACGATTCCCCCGTATTGCTGGATCGTTTTTTGAACGATGCGATCGAATGCGATGTGGATTGTTTGCGCGACCCCGAAGGTAAAACCTTCATCGGTGGGGTGATGGAACACATTGAACAAGCCGGTGTTCACAGTGGCGACTCGGCCTGCTCCTTGCCGCCTTACTCCCTGTCTGCAGAGACCGTGAATGAGCTGAAACGTCAATCGGCGGCCATGGCCGGGGCCTTGAATGTGGTCGGGTTGATGAATGTGCAGTTTGCCATTCAGCATGTCGATGGCAAAGACGTGATTTATGTGCTCGAAGTCAATCCCCGCGCCTCGCGCACCGTGCCTTACGTATCCAAAGCCACTGGCATTCAGTTGGCCAAGGTTGCTGCACGCTGCATGGCAGGACAGACCTTGGCAGCGCAAGGCATCACCCAAGAGGTTACGCCCCCTTATTTCAGTGTGAAAGAAGCGGTCTTCCCGTTTGTGAAATTCCCCGGTGTGGACACCATCCTCGGACCCGAGATGAAGTCGACTGGCGAGGTCATGGGGGTTGGAAAAACCTTTGGCGAGGCGTTTGTCAAGAGTCAATTGGGGGCTGGAACCAAACTTCCCCGTCCTCAAAAGGCAGACGGCTCAGCTTCCGGCAAGGTTTTCATTTCTGTCAAGAACAACGACAAGACCCGAGCCATTGAGATTGCCCGTCAATTGGTGGCACAAGGCTTTGAATTGATCGCCACCAAAGGTACGGCGCTTGCAATCAATGCGGCAGGCGTGGCTTGTGCCACAGTGAACAAGGTCACTGAGGGCCGTCCACATATTGTGGACATGATCAAAAACAATGAAGTGGTGCTGGTGATCAATACGGTCGAAGAGCGTCGCAATGCCATTGCCGATTCACGTCACATTCGGACTTCTGCCTTACTTAACCGGGTGACCACATTCACGACCATAGCAGGTGCTGAAGCCGCGGTGGAGGGCATGAAGTACATGGACCACCTTGATGTCATATCGATCCAGGAAATGCACGCCCAACTTGCGCCTTGATCCCGGTGCCTTGCGGCTTGCTGCAAGGCATAATGTGTTTATTGACCGCCGAGTTTGACCACTCGGCGGTTTGCTTTTTGGAGAATTGAACATGTCAACCATCCCGATCACAAAACGTGGGGCTGAAAAGCTCAAGGACGAATTACACCGCCTTAAAACAGTGGACCGGCCTGGCGTGATTCAAGCCATTGCAGAAGCCCGCGCACAGGGCGACTTGAGCGAAAACGCTGAATACGACGCAGCCAAAGACCGCCAGGGTTTCATTGAGGGCCGGATTCAGGAAATTGAAGGCAAGTTGTCTGCGGCGCAAATCATTGACCCGACCTCGGTGGATGCCGGGGGGCGTGTTGTCTTTGGGACAACCGTGGAGCTGGAAGATGAAAGCACGGGCGAAGCCGTGACCTACCAAATTGTGGGTGAAGACGAGGCTGATCTGAAATTGGGGCTGATCAACATCAGCAGCCCAATTGCCCGCGCATTGATCGGAAAAGAGGAGGGCGATGTGGCCGAGGTACAAGCGCCCGGTGGTGTCCGGCGCTATGAAATCGTAGGTGTTTCTTACATCTGAAAGTCAATCAAGGCCGGATTTACCGGCCTTGAAAGTGACTGCGATCGTTGCGCTTGCGATTTGAAATCAATCTAATCGGCCTTTTTTGATCGATTTTTGCTTTGGTTTGGCGCGTTTGATTTGACCCCCGGCAGCCAGGCGCTGGTTGCCCAAAACGCGAACTGTTTTGACCTCTGGGCGTTGACCCCCGCGTGAGCTGTATTTCAGAATTTTGAAGTCGCGAGGACCCGCTTTTCGGTCTTCATCGGTGACCTTGACTTTTTCGGGCTGTGGACGCCAGAGAATCAGTAATTTACCGATGTGCTGGATTGGCGCTGCATTGAGTTGGTCGGCCAGTTGGGCAAAAATGGCTTCGCGCGCTGTGCGGTCGTCGCCCAGAACCCTGATCTTGATCAGGCCATGGGCATTCAGGGCGGCTTCTGTTTCCTTGACGACAGCAGGGGTCAGGCCATCGCCTCCGATCATGACGACCGGATCCAAGTGGTGAGCATCGGCGCGAAAAACTTTGCGCTCGGAAGGTGTAAGTTGTATTTGGGGCATCCCCGTATTATCCCCGCAAGGACGCATAAGAATGAAAGTCAAAACTAAAAGTAAGAAAGTCAACAAGGCTTGGTTGAATGACCATGTCAACGACACTTACGTCAAACTGGCCTTGCGAGAGGGCTACAGGGCACGCGCCGCCTATAAATTAAAGGAAATTGACGAAACCTTCGGGTTGATTCGACCCGGCGATTTGGTGGTTGATTTGGGCTCAGCTCCGGGGGCTTGGAGCCAGTACCTGAGGCGTCGCTTGTCTCCTTCGGGTGCGGCAGTCGGCGCCCTGAATGGCACCATTATTGCCCTCGACCTGCTGCCTATGGAGCCTGTGGAGGGGGTCCATTTTATTCAAGGCGACTTTCGTGAGAACGAAGTTGCAGCCCTCTTAGAGGCTGCATTGCAAGGTCGTTCCGCCGACGTGGTGGTGTCCGACATGGCCCCCAACTTGTCGGGTATTGAGTCCTCCGACGCGGCACGGATCACGCATTTGATCGAATTGGCGATCGAATTTGCCCAAAATCACCTCAAACCACAAGGCGCATTGGTGGTCAAAGTCTTTCATGGCAGTGGGTACAGCCAAATTGTGAAGATGTTCAAGGAAACCTTCAAAGTGGTGAAGCCCATCAAGCCAAAGTCATCCCGTGACAAGTCGTCTGAGACTTTTTTGGTGGGGATGGGGCTTATCACCCCCCTGGCCGTTGCTAATTCCTCTCTTTTCGAGGGCTAAACTTCATTTTTGTCAGTTTGGTACGGGTCACAGGCCTAGAATAAGAACAGTCATTTTTTTCGATTGGAGCGTCTCTTGAATAACCCTTGGTTTTCCAAAATTGCCGTTTGGATGGTGATTGCCATGGTGCTGTTCACCTTGTTCAAGCAGTTTGACAACCGTGGCGTCGCAGGTGCGAATGCCATTGGTTATTCGGATTTTCTGGAAGAGGTGCGTGGCAACCGGATCAAGAGTGCCACTATTTCCGAGAGCCCCGGAGGCACGGAAATTCTGGCCATTACCAACGACGATCGTCGCATCAAAACAACGGCCACATACCTTGACCGTGGTCTGGTGGGTGATCTGATCAACAGCGGTGTCAAGTTTGACGTCAAGCCCCGCGAAGAAGGTTCCTTGTTGATGACTTTGCTGGTCAGTTGGGGCCCCATGCTGCTCTTGATTGGTGTTTGGGTGTACTTCATGCGCCAGATGCAAGGCGGAGGCAAAGGTGGCGCTTTCAGTTTTGGCAAATCCAAAGCCCGAATGCTCGACGAAAACAACAACCAAGTTACTTTTGCCGATGTTGCTGGTTGCGATGAAGCCAAAGAAGAAGTCAAAGAGGTGGTTGATTTTCTGAAGGATCCGCAAAAATTCCAGAAATTAGGCGGACGCATTCCTCGGGGACTTTTGCTGGTGGGTCCTCCCGGAACTGGTAAAACGCTGTTGGCCAAGGGCATTGCCGGTGAAGCCAAGGTGCCGTTCTTCAGTATTTCAGGTTCGGATTTCGTGGAAATGTTCGTCGGCGTGGGGGCAGCCCGGGTCCGTGATATGTTCGAAAATGCCAAAAAGAACGCCCCATGCATTATTTTCATCGATGAAATTGATGCCGTGGGTCGCCAGCGTGGTGCTGGTTTGGGCGGCGGAAACGATGAACGTGAACAAACCCTGAACCAGATGCTGGTTGAGATGGATGGTTTCGAAACCAATCTGGGCGTGATCGTGGTGGCGGCCACCAACCGGCCTGACATTCTTGACGCTGCTTTGCTGCGCCCAGGTCGTTTCGACCGACAGGTTTACGTTACATTGCCAGATATTCGTGGTCGCGAGCAGATCCTGAATGTTCACATGAGAAAAGTGCCAATTGGCCAGGATGTCAAAGCCGATTTGATCGCTCGGGGAACACCCGGCATGAGTGGCGCTGACTTAGCCAACCTTTGCAACGAGGCGGCACTCATGGCCGCACGACGCAACGCCCGTGTGGTTGAAATGCAGGATTTTGAGAAAGCCAAAGACAAAATTTTGATGGGGCCAGAGCGTAAAAGCATGGTCATGCCTGAAGAAGAACGCCGCAACACGGCCTACCATGAAGCTGGGCATGCTTTGATTGGTAAGTTGTTGCCCAAATGCGATCCCGTGCACAAGGTCACCATCATTCCCCGAGGCCGTGCCTTGGGTGTCACGATGAGTCTCCCCGAGAAGGATCGTTATAGTTACGACAAAGAATTCATGCTGAACCAGATCAGCATGCTCTTTGGTGGTCGGATTGCTGAAGAAGTGTTCATGCACCAGATGACCACGGGTGCCAGCAACGACTTTGAGCGTGCAACTTCCATTGCGCGGGACATGGTCATGCGCTACGGAATGACCGATGCCTTGGGCCCCATGGTTTACGCCGAAAACGAAGGCGAAGTGTTTTTGGGCCGTTCGGTCACAAAGACCACCAACATGAGCGAATCCACCATGCAAAAGGTGGACATGGAAGTTCGGCGCATCATTGACGAGCAATATAAATTGGCCAGGGGTTTGATTGAAGAGCACAGCGCTCAAATGCACGCCATGGCCAAGGCGCTGCTCGAATGGGAAACCATCGACAAAGACCAAATTGACGACATCATGGCTGGCCGCGATCCATTGCCTCCCAAGGACTGGACACCACGCACGCCTCCATCGGGTGGCGGAAGTGGTGGTGGCACTCCGGTAGTTCAGCCGGAACCAGCAACCACTGCTGCTTGAAGTTCAAGCGCTGCAGCAAGACGACGGGGCCTATGGCCCCGTTTTCCATGTTGCGTTGCATGAATGCCCTCTATTTCAATTGGAAAGTTTATGCGCTGGAAAACCACGCGTTTTGACCTGGATTTGTCGAGCCCTCTTGTCATGGGGATTGTCAACATCACGCCTGATTCTTTTTCGGACGGCGGCCACCATCAGCACCTCAATGCTGCACTGCAACATGCTGAACGGTTGCTCAAGGATGGCGCTGATATTTTGGATGTGGGTGGCGAATCGACAAGACCTGGCGCCGAACCCCTTTCCTTGGCTCAAGAGTTGGCTCGTGTACTTCCTTTTGTCCAAGAGGCTGTGCGTTGGCAGGTTCCGATTTCTGTGGATACCTACAAGCCTGAGGTCATGCAAGCTGTGCTGGATATGGGGGTGGACATCATCAACGATGTCTGGGCGTTACGCCAACCCGGAGCAGAGCAGGTGATTGCGGGTCATGGCGTTTGTGGTGTGTGCCTCATGCACATGCAAGGCGACCCTAAAACCATGCAAACAAAGCTCATGAGTGGCGATGTTTTGCTCGAAGTCGGAGCATTTTTAAGAGAGCGATCTCAGGCCCTCCTTGATTTAGGGGTAGACAGCCAGAGGCTCTTGCTGGACCCGGGCATTGGATTTGGCAAGTCCATTGAGCAAAACTTCCAACTTTTAGCCCGGCAGGCTGAGTTATTGCGACTGGGTTTCCCGCTGTTGGCAGGGTGGTCTCGTAAATCTTCTTTAGGACAAGTATTGGCTATCGATGGGAATGTGCCTGAACCCCAGCAGCGTCAGGTGGCCAGTGTGGCGGCTGCCGTGTTGGCGGTCGATCGTGGCGCAAGTGTCGTGCGTGTGCACGATGTCAAGGAAACTGTGGAGGCACTTAAAGTCTGGCGGGCGATGAGTGCTCAGCTGAGACCCATTTAACAAACATTTGCTTTGGTTCTGTCAGAATTCCGAATTGTTATGAGCGCTAAAATTAATGCCTCTATGATAAAAATAAGGATACTTTCATGGCGCGTCATTACTTCGGCACGGACGGTATTCGGGGCACTGTAGGTCAGTCGCCCATTACGCCTGATTTCATTCTGCGTTTGGCGCATGCCGTGGGGCGCGTTTTAAAAACCAAAGAGGCACACCCTACGGTCTTGATTGGCAAAGACACCCGTATTTCTGGTTACATGCTGGAGAGTGCTCTGGAGTCAGGGTTTAACTCGGCTGGGGTCGATGTTGTCTTGCTAGGCCCTGTGCCGACGCCTGCGGTAGCGTATCTGACCCGTGCGCAGCGGGCATCGCTGGGTGTGGTTATCAGTGCCAGTCATAACCCATTTGCTGACAACGGCATCAAGTTTTTCAGTGCCCAAGGCAAAAAATTGTCGGATGCATGGGAAGAGACCGTCGAGTCGACATTGCTCGAGGACCCGGTCTGGGTCGATTCTGCTGCGCTGGGTAAAACCCGTCGTCTGAATGATGCAGCTGGTCGGTACATTGAGTTTTGCAAGAGCACTTTTTCCAACGATCTGACCCTTAAAGGGCTGAAAATAGTGGTGGATGGCGCGCACGGCGCAGCGTATCAAATTGCACCCAAAGTTTTTCATGAGTTGGGTGCCGAGGTTTTTGCCATAGGTTGTGCGCCCGATGGCCTGAACATCAACAAAGGCGTGGGGGCAACCCACCCGGAGGCCTTGGTTCAGGCCGTCAAAGACCAAGGGGCACACTACGGCATTGCCCTAGATGGCGATGCAGACAGACTGCAAGTAGTGGATGCCTCAGGACGCCTTTTCAATGGCGATGAGTTGCTGTATTTGATGGTGTCAGACCGATTGGCCCGTGACGAGGCCGTGCCCGGTGTCGTGGGAACCTTGATGACCAATTTGGCTGTTGAAGTAGCCATCAAGCAGCGTGGCGTTCAATTTGCCCGTGCCAAGGTCGGTGACCGCTACGTGCTGGAGGTGCTGCACGAAAAAGGCTGGTTATTGGGCGGCGAGGGCTCTGGACATTTACTGGCATTGGACAAACACACCACCGGTGATGGCTTGGTGAGTGCTTTGCAGGTGTTGCAGGCCGTTGTGGGCAGTGGCCAAACTTTGGCGCAACTGCTTGGCGACATCACGCTTTACCCCCAAACCCTGATCAACGTGCGTTTGTCCGCTGGTTTTGACTGGCAAGGGCATCAGCCACTTTGGGATGCTGCAAAGGCTGTGGAAAATGAGTTGGGCGAAACCGGTCGCGTGTTGATCAGGGCCAGTGGCACCGAACCTTTGGTGCGCGTCATGGTTGAAGCTCGCGATGCCTTGCAAGCTCAACAATGCGCCGAAAGTATCGCTGCAACGCTGTCTTGAGTTTGCCATTTCTGCAGTTTGGGGCAAGGCTTACAGCAGGCCGCGCAGCCAAGTGATCAATAAATCAATCGATCAGGCTTGATTTCCTGCAGGATGGTGGTGGCAATTTCTTCGATTGATTTGGTCGTTGTGGACAGCCAGCGTATGCCCGAACGGCGCATCATGGCTTCACCTTCTGAAACCTCCATGCGGCAATTTTCAATACTTGCGTAGCGCGAATTGGGTCTGCGTTCGGTGCGGATTTCTGCCAGCCTATCGGGATGAATGCTCAAGCCGAAGATTTTTTTTCTGTGTGGCACCAGGGCTGGGGGGAGTTGGCGGCGGTCAAAATCTTCAGGTATCAAGGGGTAGTTGGCTGCTTTCAGGCCATGTTGCATGGCTAAATAAAGGCTGGTGGGGGTTTTGCCGCTGCGACTCACGCCCACCAAAATCACATCTGCAGACTCCAAATCGCGGTTTGACTGACCATCATCGTGTGCCAACGAGAAGTTGATGGCTTCAATCCGGTCGTGGTATTCCTTGCTTTTGCTCACATCAGAAAAGCGCCCAACACGATGATGCGACTTGATGCCCAGTTCGTCCTCCAGAGGGTTGACGAACGTGCCGAACATGTCCAGCAACATGCCTTGGCAATGCTCTTGCAAGACCCTGAGAACTTCCATGTTCACAAGGGTCGTGAACACAATGGGTTTGTTGCCTTCGGTTTCAGCCGTGTGATTGATGAGACGTACCGCCTGGTGCGCTTTATCGATGGTGTCGGTGAAGGGCAGGCGGACGTGCCTGGTTTTCATGTCGAATTGGGCCAGGATGGCATTGCCAAAAGTTTCGGCAGTAATGCCTGTGCCATCAGAAACAAAAAAAACAGTGCGTTTGGACATGGATGCAAAAATTTCAAATGCCGGGAGCAACAAGCCCCCTAAAATGATTTCATTATCCATGGCCCTCCTGTTTGTTGGTTGTATGACAAGAACAACAAAAACCCCAAACTTCGGCCCTGGAGCCCGGTTTTAACTTTGGAGCTTTGTATGTCTGATCTTTTCAGTGAGACCGCTTTGGTCGTTCCGTTTGAGCAACTGCGCATGACGGATGTGGAGTCTGTGGGGGGTAAGAATGCCAGTTTGGGTGAAATGATCTCGCAACTGCCCTCGGGCGTTCGGGTGCCCACCGGCTTTGCCACGACGGCCCATGCTTTTCGGCAATTTTTGAATTTTGACGGGTTGACCGGCAAGATCAATGCCCTTTTGGACGCATTGGACACGGAAGATGTCCGCAGTTTGGCTAGCGTGGGGGCTCAAATCAGGGCCATGGTGGAGGCCCAGCCTTTTCCAGCAGACCTTGAAAAAGCCATTCGTGAGGCGTTTTTGCGATTGCAGGGTGAGCATCCGGACGCCTCTTTTGCGGTGCGATCTTCCGCCACAGCCGAAGACTTGCCCGATGCCTCATTTGCCGGTCAGCAAGAAACTTTTCTGAATGTGGTGGGGATTGAGGACGTTTTGCACAAGATGAAAGAGGTTTTTGCGTCCCTCTACAACGACCGCGCCATCAGTTACCGTGTCCACAAGGGCTTTGCCCATGCCGATGTGGCCTTGTCTGCCGGGGTTCAACGCATGGTGCGTTCTGATTTAGGTGCCGCAGGGGTCATGTTCACCATCGACACCGAGTCAGGCTTTGAGGATGTTGTTTTTATCACCTCAAGCTACGGCTTGGGCGAAACGGTGGTGCAGGGGGCCGTTAACCCGGACGAGTTTTATGTACACAAACCGATGCTGGCGGCAGGCAACAGGAGCGTGATTCGCAGGAATTTGGGTTCCAAGCTGATCGAAATGGTTTTTTCTACGTCGGCAGAAAAAACAGCCTCAGGCAAGTTGGTCAAAACCACCGATGTGCCTGCCGAACTGCGCAACCGCTACAGCCTGAACGATGCCGAGGTGGAGCAATTGGCCCGATATGCCGTCATCATTGAGCAGCATTACGGGCGTCCCATGGACATCGAGTGGGGCAAAGATGGCATTGATGGCCATCTTTACATCCTCCAGGCGCGTCCGGAAACCGTTAAAAGTCAGGCCAAAGGCAGCCCTGAATTGCGTTACAAGCTCAAAGGGAAGAGCACGGTGTTGGCAGAGGGGCGGGCCATTGGTCAAAAAATTGGTACCGGGCCCGTGCGCTTGGTGCACAACATCAGTGAGATGGACAAGGTTCAACCCGGGGATGTGCTGGTGACCGATATGACCGATCCCAACTGGGAACCGGTGATGAAACGGGCCAGTGCCATCGTGACCAACCGGGGTGGACGCACCTGCCACGCCGCGATCATTGCCCGCGAGTTGGGTATTCCGGCGGTTGTGGGTTGCGGCGATGCCACTGAAAAGCTCTCAGAGGGCACTTTGGTGACCGTCAGCTGCGCCGAGGGCGATACGGGTTACATCTACGATGGCTTGCTCGAAACCGAAATCAGTGAGATTCAACGCGGAAAGTTGCCCGAAATCAAAACCAAAATCATGATGAACGTGGGAAATCCCCAGTTGGCTTTTGACTTTGCCCAGCTGCCTAATGAGGGCGTTGGCTTGGCCCGTTTGGAATTCATCATCAACAACAACATCGGAGTTCACCCCAAAGCGATTCTTGACTATCCCGCGATTGATGCTGACCTTAAAAAAGCAGTGGAATCCGTGGCGCGGGGTCATGCATCTCCCCGCGCTTTTTACGTCGACAAAGTGGCCGAGGGTGTGGCCAGCATCGCCGCTGCTTTTTGGCCCAAGCCCGTCATTGTTCGTTTGTCGGACTTCAAGAGCAATGAATACCGCAAATTGATTGGGGGCAGCAGATATGAACCCGAAGAAGAAAATCCGATGCTGGGTTTCAGGGGAGCTGCGCGTTACATCAGTGAAGATTTTGGCGAAGCCTTTGCAATGGAGTGCGAGGCCCTGAAACGTGTGCGAGGCGAGATGGGCTTGACCAATGTGCAGGTCATGGTGCCTTTTGTTCGCACTTTGGGACAAGCCGAAAAGGTCACGCGCTTGTTGGCCAGCCAAGGCCTAAAGCGTGGTGAAAACGACCTCAAGGTCATCATGATGTGTGAAGTCCCCAGCAATGCCATTTTGGCCAACGAGTTCTTGGCGTTTTTTGATGGTTTCTCTATCGGTTCCAACGATCTGACCCAGTTGACATTGGGCTTGGATCGGGACTCTGGCATGGAACTCCTTGCCGCCGACTTCGATGAGCGTGACCCCGCCGTGACGGCCCTGATTGCTCAGGCCATTCAGGCTTGTTTGGCACAAGGCAAATACGTGGGGATTTGTGGCCAAGGCCCCAGTGACCACCCGGATTTTGCCCACTGGTTGATGGACCAAGGCATCAGCTCCATTTCGCTTAACCCGGACACGGTCATAGAAACCTGGACCAATTTAGGAAGCTAAACTGTGGAAAGCAGCCCTTGCGATGACTAAATGGACAGACCCCATTGAATGGGCCGCCTATCACAGGCGGTTACATCGCAATGTGCTCATTTACATCGCGTTTTTGTGCACCTTGATCGGGGCCATGGCTTGGGCTGAAAGGTGGGGTCTTTCCCGCAATTTGATAGGTCCCATCTTCTTGTTCAGCACGGTCATGATTTATGCCTTGATTGGCATTTCGGGCCGCACCAGCGACGAAGACGAGTACTACGTGGCAGGGCGGCGCATCCCGGCCATGTACAACGGCATGGCCACCGCAGCTGACTGGATGAGCGCCGCCTCTTTCATCAGTTTGGCAGGCGCACTTTATTTGCAGGGCTTTTCTGGCAGTGGGCAACAGCCGGGGGGGCTGGCCTATGTCATGGGATGGACGGGCGGGTTTTGCTTGGTAGCGCTGTTGATAGCGCCTCAGTTGCGTGCCATGAAGTTGTATACCCTGCCGGACTATTTTGACCATCGCTATGGGGGCCGTTGGCCGCGAATCATCGCGGCACTGGCCTCTGTTTTGTGTTCATTTACCTATGTCGTCGCTCAAATCTACGGGATTGGGCTGATTGCATCCCGTTTGACGGGTGTTCAGTTTGAAATTGGCATATTGCTGGGCCTGGGTGGGGTGTTGCTGTGCTCGTTTTTGGGCGGCATGCGCGCCATCACCTGGACCCAAGTGGCCCAGTACATCATGCTGTTGCTGGCCTTCATGATTCCTGTTTCCTGGCTGGCCTATAAGCAGCTGGGCACCCCTTTGGCACCTTTGTTTTATGGCCAGCAACTGGTCCATATTGAGGCCATAGAAAAACGACTGATGACTGACCCTGGAGAAATTGAAGTGAGTCAGGAGTTTGCGCGTCGGGCCAAAGTCTTCGAAAACCGACTAGAAAACGTCGAACAATCCATGCTTCAGTTGCGCCACGAACTGGAGGAGAAAATCCGCGTTCTCAAGTCTAACGCCGCTGATTACGCTTCTATTGCACAGGCTCGGCGTGAGTTGTTGGCGGTGCCGCGTGATGCCGCTACCGCACGGGAACAATGGACCCGAGCGATGCACGAAAACCAAGAACGGGCCAAACCCTTAGGCGGAATGCCTCCGCATGCGCGGGCATTCCCCGGAAATCCCGAGGGCAGTCCTGACGAGGTCAGGTTATTTGACTCTTCAAGACTGAATTTTCTGGCGTTGGTGTTTTGTTTGATGGTCGGAACGGCGGGCTTGCCGCATTTATTGACCCGGTTTTACACCTCACCCTCGGTGGCCGAAACACGCTCCTCTGTGGCTTGGTCTTTGTTTTTCATCGGCTTGTTGTACATCAGCGTACCGGCCTTGGCTGTTTTGGTGAAGTTTGAAGTTTTGAACCATCTTGTGGGCAGCAGTTTTGAGGATTTACCCAGTTGGATGGCGCAATGGGCCCGTTTGGATTCCGCTTTGTTGGAGTTTTCTGATGTCAATGGGGATCGGGTTTTACAGTTGGGCGAGTTGAAACTGGGGGCTGACATGATCATGTTGGCAACCCCAGAGTTAGGCGGTATGCCATTTGTTGTCTCGGGCCTGGTCGCCGCCGGGGGCTTGGCAGCTGCTTTGTCCACGGCCGATGGGTTGTTGCTGACCATCAGCAATGCCTTGGTACGGGATATTGGTCCAGGTCGGGAGCGCAAGCCAAAATCTGCCGAAGGCCGTGTCATCCTGTCAAAGTTTGCCTTGTTGGCAGTAGCCATGCTCGCCGCCGTGGTGGCCGCTTTCAAGCCCGCAGAAATTCTGGCCTTGGTCTCTGCCTCATTTTCTCTGGCTGCCGCCGCCTTTTTCCCCGGCATGGTTTTGGGCATGATTTGGAAAAAAGTTCATCGCCCAGCCGTAGTGGTCGGCATGTTGGCTGGTTTGGGCGTCACGATTTACTACATGGTCATCAATGCGCCAGGATTTAGACACTTTTGGGGCATGGACCCTGTCGGGGGGTTGTGGTTCGGAATTCAACCGATATCAGCAGGTGTTTTTGGCGTGCCCACCGGGTTTTTCGTGATGATTTTGTTAACTTTACTATTGCCATCGCACTGGTTCACGCCTACCAAAGAGCCTTCGCCTCCTGAGATCGGTTATCCGGGCTTGTGAATTAAAGCTATAATCGCAGGCTTCGCCTTGCTGCACCCCGACAGACGCTGGGGGCGGCTATTCCAACCATTTTGGTTATCCTCAAGGAGTCTCAATGCGTCATTACGAAATCATTTTGCTGATCCATCCCGATCAGTCCGAACAAGTTCCAGCCATGCTGGAGCGTTACAAAGGCATGATCACTGCCGGCGGTGGCAACATCCACCGTGTTGAAGACTGGGGCCGCCGTCAATTGGCGTACCAGATCAACAAGCTGGGCAAAGCCCATTATCTGTGCGTGAACATCGAAGCCGACAACACAGTCATGGCTGAACTCGAACATGCGTTCAAGTTCAACGATGCTGTTTTGCGTCACCTGACTGTGCTCAAGAAAAAAGCCGACACCGGCCCTTCTTCCATGATGAAGACGGTTGAGCGCGAAGAAGCCCGCAAGTCACAACAAGCCGAATTCGCTGCTTGATACTGACCTGTTGAGGAGTGAACTGCACAGAACTCACCGCCTGTATTGCCGAGCAAGCTGCTTTGCGATACACCCCCGCCGGGTTACCCGCTCTGGATTTGATTCTGGAGCATGCCTCTGAAGTCACAGAGGCAGGGCAGTCTCGCAAAATCCAGCTCAAGATTCGAGCCTTGGCCTTCGGGACTTTGGCAGAAACGCTGGTCAAGCAAGCGGTAGGCAGTATCTGGACGTTCAAAGGCTTTTTGGCTACCCCTCGACAAGGCAAAAGTGTCGTGTTGCATATTCAAGAGTTTCAGCAAGATTAATTTCAGGAGGCCCCATGGCCACGTTCAAAAAATTTAACAAAGACAAGCGCCCTAAGCGCAATACCCAGTCCCTGTTGTTCAAGCGCAAGCGTTTTTGCCGCTTCACCGTGACGGGCGTCGAGGAAATTGACTATAAAGATGTCGACACCTTGCGTGACTTCATCGCCGAAAACGGCAAAATCATTCCTGCACGTCTGACTGGCACCCGCGCCATTTTCCAACGTCAGCTCAACACCGCCATCAAGCGTGCTCGCTTCCTGGCCATGTTGCCCTACACCGACCAGCACAAAGTCTAAGGAGCCCAACCATGCAAATCATTCTGCTCGAAAAGGTTGTGAACCTGGGTAATCTGGGCGATATCGTCAAAGTTAAAGACGGCTACGCTCGCAACTTCCTGATCCCACAAGGCCGCGCTCGTCGCGCCACAGAAAGCAACAAGGCCGAGTTTGAAGCTCGCCGCGTTGAACTCGAAAAAGCCGCTGCTGCCAAATTGGCCGAAGCCCAAGCTCAAGGCGAAAAATTGTCTGGCTTGGTGGTCAAGCTGTCACAAAAAGCGGGTGTCGATGGTCGTTTGTTTGGTTCTGTGACCAACCACGACATCGCAGAAGAGTTGAACAAGCAAGGCTACAAACTGGTCAAGTCCCAGATCCGTATGCCCCATGGCCCCATCAAAACAGTGAGCGAGTCCACTGTTGCTGTGGCTTTGCACACCGATGTAGTGATTGATGTGACGGTGACCGTCTACGGCGAAACAGCCTAATTCAATTTCAATCCCATAAAAACCGCCTAGCGAAAGCCTGGCGGTTTTTTCATGGGCGCTCCGCAAGGCCTATTCGCATGGGCTAACCGCATGGGCGCACACCTGCGAGGGGGCAAGCCCAGCGCAATTGCTTCCAGCATGGCTTGGTGTGGCAGCAAGAGGGGCAAGAACCTGCCGGGAGACGCATCAAGCGCTGGCTGTTGCGGCAACGGTGCTTTGAACGTGGGTTCTGCGTTTGCACCAGCCAAAAAAAACCCGCCGAAGCGGGTTTTTTTTGGGGTTGCGCATGAATTACTTCAGGTGCTTACCGATCAAGCCAGCCATTTCGAACATGGTGACTTGAGCTTTTCCGAAGACGGCTTTCAGTTTGTCATCTGCATTGATGGCGCGACGGTTCACGCTGTCTTGCAAGTTGTGCTTCTTGATGTAAACCCACATCTTGCTGACCACTTCGGTGCGAGGCAGTGGGGTTGCGCCCACGACAGCAGCCAAAGCAGCGCTTGGTGTCAAAGCCTTCATGAAGGCTGGGTTAGGGGTGCGCTTTTTAGCGGGAGCTGCTTTTTTAGCAG
>CAMDXR010000030.1 GCA_945877725.1 Limnohabitans sp. Rim8 | reverse complement strand
CCAGGCCCAACTTGGAGGCATTGAAATCCACCGGGTCCATGGTGCGCCCGCCGGGCAGTGCGCCCTCTACAGCAGGGTAATAGTCAGAGTAATGCGGCATGCAACGGTAAGGCACACCGATTTGGCGCAGGTAGCGCGCCATGTGCCGGGCCGTTTCGACATAAGCCAACACCCGGTCGTCACTGGCCAAGCCTTTGGCGCAGACCTTGACGTAGCCAAAGGCCACATCAATGCTGTCGCGCAGGCCTGCTTTGGGCATGTCGTGGTTGTCAGGGATCCAGATGCCCCCGCCTGATATGGCCGAGGTGCCGCCCACAAGCGCGGTTTTTTCGATCACCAGGGCCTTGAGTCCTTCGTCGCTGGCACGGATGGCCGCCAACAAAGCACCCGCACCCGACCCCACCACGATCACATCGAACACCGTGTCCGACTGCGGGTGTTGCACACCTTCTTCTTTGCTCATCGGGTGGCCCGGTTAGACGAATGCGTCGGCGTTGGGCAGGCCCAACATCACTGCACCGTGGCTGCGGGCATAGGTGTCGGTGTTGTTAGCAATGTGTCCACGCGCGACATGCAGATCGCGGAAGATGCGTTCAATAGAGTTGGTTTTGTAAACCCCGCCTGCGGCACAGGCACGCATGATTTCATTCACCGCTTCGGCACACAGTTTGGGCACTTGGGCCGACTGGGCACGCTGCATCAAGCGCTCTTCGACCGGCATTTTTTCGCCGTTTTTGGCGCAATCCACAATGCGCTGGTAGTTGCGGAACAGCACCAATTTGAGCTGGTCGGTGGTCATCATGGCCTCGCTCACGGCCAATTGAGAGTTCACGTCTTCGGCGGTCTTGGAGCCGTGCTTGCCCACAAAAGTGGCTGCGCGCTTTCGGAAGCTGGCCACAGCGCCATCGGTTGCGCCGATGCAAGCGGTAGAAACGGCACGCTGAAACACTTGAGTAAACGGTATGCGGTACAGCCAACCGGGGTTGGTGGCGCGGCCAGGGCAACCGGCGTCACTGTGGTCATTGGTGCGGTGGGTACGGTAGGCCGGCACAAAGGCATCATTGACCACGATGTCGTGGCTGCCGGTGGCACGCAGGCCCAGCACGTCAAAGTTTTTCACAATCTCGAAGTCGGCCCTGGGCAGCAAAAAGGTGCAGTGCTCGATCTCGCCTGAACCGTCCTTTTTGGGCAACAAACCGCCCAACAAGATCCATTTGCAGTGCTCCACACCGCTGCTCCAGCTCCAGCGGCCGCTGAACTTATAGCCCCCTTCCACGGGTTCGGCCTTGCCCACGGGCATGTAGGTTGAGGCGGTGAGGGTCATGGGGTCTTCGCCCCAAACATCAATTTGCGCTTGCTCTGGGAACAAAGGGAGCTGCCAGTTGTGCACGCCCACCACGCCATAAATCCAGGCCGTGGCCATGCAGCCTTCGGCCAAAGCCATTTGCACCGAGTAGAAAACCCGGGGGTCCATTTCGTAACCGCCCCAGCGCTTGGGCTGCAGCACTTTAAAAAACCCAGCCTCTTGCATCTCGTCAATGGTCTCGCTGGGCACCAGGCCCGCGTCTTCGGCGGCGCGGGCACGCTCTGCCAAGCGAGGGGCCATGGCGCGGGCACGCTCAATCAATTCAAGGGCTTCGGGCGTCAAATAATCTTCGGTAAAGCTGGCCATGGAGGTTCTCCGTAAGGGACTGTGAGGTGCAAATGATTAAAGCAAAATGGCGAAAAACGGTCAGTGTCAAAACAGATATTCCCACCCACAAAGGTCGGATTCATCGTCCAATCAGACTAAAAGCCCTGTTGCAGCTGCAGCGGGCCAACGGCAGGCGACCCTGAAAAGAAGGATCTAGTCCGTGTGAGGGATTCAAAACGGCAAGGCACTTGGCAATCTGTAGGGCCGTGCATCAGGAGCCCCCATGGACCAACTTGCCCCGCCATTCGACCCGAAAGACTTTCGCCGCGCACTGGGCATGTTCGCTACGGGCGTCACCATCGTCACGGCTTGCTCTGAAGACGGCACTCAGGTTGGCGTGACCGCCAACAGCTTCAATTCGGTCTCTCTGGAACCGCCCATGGTGCTCTGGAGCCTGGCCAACAATGCCCGCAGCTTGCCTGTTTTCATTGCTACAAAACACTGGAACGTGCACATCCTGTCGAACGAACAAGAGGCTTTGTCCAACCGATTTGCCCGCTCGGGCGAGGACAAATTTGCAGGTCTGCCACTGGACAAATCGGTCAGCAATGCCCCCCTGCTAACCGGCTGCAGCGCACGTTTTCAGTGCCGCACCGCGTTCCAATACGAAGGGGGTGATCACACGATTTTTGTGGGAGAAGTGGTGCAGTACGACAGCAGCACGCTGCCCCCACTGCTCTATGTCACAGGCGGTTATGCCTTGGCGGCCCGCAAGGCGGGGCCGGTTTCCACCGAAGCGCAGGCCAACATCGAGGGGGCTTTGTATTCTGAAAACCTGCTGGGTTACCTGTTTGGCCGCGCCCATTTCCAGTTTGTGCATGGCTTGCGGGGCACGCTGCAACAGCGAAAGTTGTCGGACACCGACTTCTTTGTGCTCTCGCTGTTAAGCGTGCGCCAGCCCTTGGCGACCGAAGAAATTGCCGCCCACATTGCCTACACCGGCGTTGACTTGGCCTCGGGGGCTTTGCAATCGATGGTGCAACGCGGCCTGCTTTTGGAGCAGCCCGGTACCCCCACGTTTTTGCGCCTGAGCCCTGCGGGCAGCGATGCAATTTTGCATGTGCTGGCAGCCGCCAAGGCGGTTGAGGCCGATCTGGTCAACCGCATGGGCGAACTGGAATCGGCGGCGCTGCGCAACTTGCTGAAACAAGCCATTTTGGCCACCGACCCGGGCTTGCCCAAGCTCTGGCAAGCGCCCGACACAAGCGACACCGCCTGACCCGTCATCGGCTTTGCGCCGGTTTCACCTCTTTTTTGATTGTTTTTCATGCCACAACAGACCTACTCCATCCCCGAAGGCCATTACATCGACATCGCCCCAATTCAGGGTTTACCCCAGCGTGTGCACTACCACGACATGGGTGAAGGCGAAGTGGTCATCTTTTTACACGGCGCAGGCGGCGGTGCCAGCGGGTACAGCAACTTCAAGGGTAACTACCCAGTATTTGCCCAAGCGGGTTACCGCACCTTGGTACCCGACCTGCTGGGCTACGGGCTGTCCAGCAAGGCCGATTTACCGCAGTACGACCTCGACTTTTTCATTCATGGGGTAAAGGGTTTGGTGGATGGCCTGGGGCTTAAAAAAGTCACTTTGCTGGGCAACTCATTGGGGGGTGCCGTGGCACTGGGTTACGCACTGGCCTACCCGGAAGATGTCAGCCGTTTGATTTTGATGGCCCCCGGGGGCGTGGAAGACCTGGACACCTACCTGGCCATGCCCGGCATTGCCAACATGTTTGAAATCTACAAGTCGGGCAAAACAGGGGCCGAGGCGATGCGTGCCGTCATGACCATGCAATTGTTCGACCCTAGTTTGCTGTCAGACGAAATCATCAACGAACGCGCACCCATTGCCGCCACCCAAACGCAGGCCGCCCGATCCATCCTGAAAGTGCCCAACATGACCACCCGCCTGCATGAACTGCAGTGCCCGGTGTTTGGTTTCTGGGGCGTGAACGACTTGTTCAACCCGGTCAGTGGCACCACCAAACTGATGGAAAACTGCCCCCAAGCGCGCATGGTGTTGGTGAACCGTTGCGGCCATTGGGTGCAGGTGGAACACCGCGACTTGTTCAACCGCAGTTGCATTGACTTTTTGCAGAAAGGCTAAGCCATGGATACCGCACTGATTCGCCAACTGGGCGACGAACTTTTTGACGCCCTGAGCGAGCGCCGCACCCTGACACCCCTGACCACGCGTTACGCCGACATCACGGTGGACGATGCCTACGCCATTTCTTTGCGATTTTTAGACCGCCGCTTGGCCTCTGGAGAAAAACTGATTGGCAAAAAGATCGGCGTCACCTCCAAGCCAGTGCAAGACATGCTGGGCGTGTTCCAGCCCGACTTCGGCTTTTTGACCGATGCCATGCAAGTGGCCGACGGGACCACCGTGTCGCTGAAAGCGTCGGGCCTGATTCAGCCACGCGCCGAGGGCGAAATCGCCTTCATGCTCAAGTCGGACCTGCAAGGCCCGGGCGTCACGCGCGAAGACGTACTGGCCGCCACCGAATGGGTGGCCCCGTGCTTTGAGATCGTCGATTCGCGCATTGACAAATGGCAGATCAAAATTCAGGACACCGTGGCCGACAACGCCTCTTGCGGTGTGTTTGTGGTGGGCACCCGCCACACCGACCCCCGCGCCTTGGACCTGGCCGCTGCTGCCATGCAAATGTCAAAAAACGATGCCCCCGCTGGCTCGGGTCTGGGCAGCGCAGTGCAAGGGCACCCCGCCGAGGCGGTGGCCTGGTTGGCTAACACTTTGGGCGCGTTCGGCATTCCTTTCAAGGCGGGCGAGTTGATTTTGTCGGGTTCGCTGGCCCCACTGGTTCCCGCTGTGGCGGGCGACCGTTTTTCTATGCACATCGAAGGTCTGGGCGATTGCTCGGTCACTTTTTCAGAATAAATTGACAACCATGTCCAACTCCAAAAAAATTAAATGCGCCCTGATCGGGCCGGGCAATATCGGCACCGACCTGCTGGCCAAACTTCAACGCAGCTCCGTGCTGGAACCCGTCTGGATGGTCGGCATCGACCCAGAATCCGATGGCCTGAAACGTGCACAAGAAATGGGCATCAAGACCACCGCCGAAGGTGTGGACGGTTTGTTGCCCCATGTGTTGGCCGATGGCGTGCAGATTGCCTTTGACGCCACCAGCGCCTATGTGCATGCCGAAAACAGCCGCAAGCTCAACGCGCTGGGTGTGCTGATGATCGACCTCACCCCCGCGGCCATTGGCCCTTATTGCGTGCCGCCAGTCAACCTGATATCGCACATGGGCCAAGGTGCCATGAACGTGAACATGGTGACCTGCGGTGGCCAGGCGACCATCCCCATGGTGGCCGCAGTGAGCCGGGTACAGCCAGTGAGCTATGGCGAAATTGTGGCCACGGTGGCCAGCCGCTCTGTGGGACCTGGCACCCGCAAAAACATCGACGAATTCACCCGCACCACCGCCGGTGCGGTGGAGCAAATCGGGGGGGCCAAAAAGGGCAAGGCCATCATCATCATTAACCCGGCCGAACCGGCGCTGATCATGCGCGACACCGTGCATTGCCTGACCGAAACCACACCCGACCAAGCCGCCATTACCGCCTCTATTCACCAGATGATTGCCGAGGTGCAAAAGTACGTGCCCGGCTACAAACTGGTGAACGGCCCCATGTTCGATGGCAACCGTGTCTCTGTTTATCTGGAAGTGGAAGGGCTGGGCGACTACCTGCCCAAATTTGCAGGCAACCTGGACATCATGACCGCCGCCGCCGCGCGCACGGCCGAGATGTTTGCCGAAGAAATCATTGCGGGCCGACTCGTTTTGCGCCCCACGCCCGACCACTCAGCGGCCGACTTGGTCAGCGCCTGAACTCCCCAAGGATTGAACCCATGAGCTTACAAGGCAAAAAAGTAACCGTCCACGACATGACGCTGCGCGACGGCATGCACCCCAAGCGTCACCTGATGACGCTGGCACAAATGACCACCATTGCCAGCGGCCTCGATGCTGCGGGCGTGCCCTTGATTGAAGTCACACACGGCGATGGCCTAGGAGGCAGTTCGGTCAACTACGGCTTTCCAGCGCACAGCGACGAGGACTACCTCAATGCCGTCATCCCCTTAATGAAACAGGCCAAAGTCTCTGCCCTGCTGATTCCGGGCATTGGCACGGTAGACCACCTGAAAATGGCGCAAAGCCTGGGCGTCAACACCATACGCGTGGCCACCCACTGCACCGAAGCCGATGTCTCGGAGCAGCACATCGGCATGGCACGAGAACTGAATATGGACACCGTCGGCTTTTTGATGATGGCGCACATGAACAGCCCGGAAGGCTTGCTCAAGCAAGCCAAGCTGATGGAAAGTTACGGCGCCAACTGCATCTATATCACCGACTCCGCCGGGCACTTGCTGCCCGAGGGCGTGAAGTCTCGTGTGGGTGCGCTGCGTGATGCGCTCAAGCCCGAAACCGAACTGGGTTTTCATGGCCACCACAACCTGGCCATGGGCGTGGCCAACTCAATTGCCGCCATTGAAGTCGGTGCCACCCGCATTGATGCGGCTGCCGCCGGTCTGGGCGCAGGCGCAGGCAACACCCCCATGGAAGTGCTGGTTGCAGTGCTCACCCTGATGGGCGTTGAGACGGGTGTGGATGTCGCCAAAATCACCGATGTCGCCGAAGACCTGGTGGTGCCCATGATGGACTTCCCGATTCGCATTGACCGCGACGCCCTGACGATGGGCTATGCCGGTGTGTACGGCTCGTTCTTGCTGTTTGCTAAACGCGCCGCCGTGAAATACGGCGTGCCTGCCCGCGATATTCTGGTGGAGATGGGCCGCAAAGGCATGGTCGGCGGCCAAGAAGACATGATCGATGACACCGCCATGACCATGGCCCGAGAACGCCAAATCAGCGCAAGCTAAGAACAGCCCCTCTGTCCTACCCGGCCCTTTTTGCCATGCATCGCGTCAACTGCCATGGATTGCACTGAATGTCATCCATTGCGATGACAGTCGTGCACTGTCAATTCGCCAAATTGCCGTCTACAAACGTGTGCACTCGGCCAGGCTGGAAGGCTGTCCAGGGTTCGTCTTTGGTCAGGGGTTCGGTCACCACCACGGCCACTCGGTCGGTTACGCCTGTGAGGTTGGCAAAGTCAACGCTCAGGTCTTCGTCGCTCAAGGTGGCTTGGGTGAACGGGTGTTGGCGCAACACATAGTGCAGGTGGGTGCTGGCATGCGCCCACAGGGCCTGCCCGTTGGACAGCATGAAGTTGAAGGTGCCAAAACGGGCAATTTGCGGCACCAGTTCGCGCAAGGTCAGGGACAACTCTTGCACGCTGGGCACACTGGCGTGCGACTTGGCCAGCTCTTGCATGAGCCAGCAAAACGCGTGCTCACTGTCGGTCTGCCCCACGGGCTTGAAGCTGCCGTGCAGGCGGGGCGCAAAATCTACCAAGTTGCCGTTGTGCGCAAACACCCAATAGCGGCCCCAAAGTTCGCGCACAAAGGGGTGGCAGTTTTCCAGGCTCACTTCGCCCTGAGTGGCTTTGCGGATGTGCGCAATCACGTTGCGGCTTTTGATCGGGTAACGGCGAATCAGCTCCGCCACGGGGGAGCTGCTGGCGCTTTGGTGGTCCACAAAGTGGCGCACGCCCTGCCCTTCAAAAAAGGCAATGCCCCAGCCGTCAGCGTGGTGGTCGGTGATGCCACCGCGCTGGGCAAAACCGCTGAAACTGAAGGTCACATCGGTGGGGGTGTTGCAGTTCATGCCGAGCAGTTGACACATGGTTCAGGCTTTCGGGTGTGTCGTTGGGGCCTCGCCCATTTTCCAGGCGGCCAGCAAAGACAACGCGGTCATGGTGGCCAAAAATACAAAGGTTTCGTTAAACGCACGCAAATCTGCCCCTGGCACGGCGGCAGGTGAAGTAACTTGCGCCGTCGCAGCATGCACCGCCAGCCGCCACTCCAACACGATGGCGCAAATGCTCACGCCCGCCGCGCCACCCAGCATGCGCACAAAACCAATCACGCTGGAGGCTTGCGGAATCAAGTCTTTGGACAAACCGCGCAAG
The DNA here is from genome assembly GCA_945877725.1 of Limnohabitans sp. Rim8. Taxonomy (GTDB): domain Bacteria; phylum Pseudomonadota; class Gammaproteobacteria; order Burkholderiales; family Burkholderiaceae_C; genus Limnohabitans_A. The sequence continues at coordinate 8,397 of CAMDXR010000030.1, read as the reverse complement.
GCCCCCAGGTTGAGCGAGGGCAAGATGAAACCCAGTCCAATGCGCCCCAAAATCACCAAAATCCACAACAATGCCAAACCAGAGGCCGGGTGCACCAAGGGCATGAGCGCAAACGAAAGCGCCAGCAACACCAGCCCCCAGCTGACCCATTGGCCCGGTGCTAAGCGGTTGGACAAGCGCCCGACCACCGCGATGGTCACGGCCAACAAAATGCCCGCAGGCAACAAAGCCACACCAATGTAAGAGGCTGACAAACCCAAGCCCATTTGCATGTAAACCGGCAGCAAATAAGTGGAGCCAAACAAGGCAATGCCATAAGTAAAGGACACCAGTGCCCCCATGGCAAAGTTGTGGTCAGCAAAGACTTGCAAGTTCATGAGCGGGCTACGCCGAATTTCGCGCGAACGCTGGCCGCCGGGCCCCCGACGCAAACGCCTTTTACGCGGCTGCAACAAATGCCGCTGCCAAGCCATGAACACGGCCATGCCCAACGCGGCCAGCACCAACAACACCATGGCCGCAGTGTCATCTGCACTGCGCAGCTGCACCAGACCATTCAACAGCATCAGGGTGGATGCACTGGCCAGCGCCAATCCGATCCAGTCCAGCCCAGGGCTGTCGGCATCGGCCTGCACGCCCCCGGGGGCCGAAGTGGGCACATAACGCCGCGACAACCACAGGGCCACCAAGGCCAGGGGCACCACCATGAAAAATATCGAGCGCCAGCCAAACACATCGACCAACACCCCGCCAATGCTGGGCCCGATGGCGGGCGCCAACACCACCCCCATGCCAAACAACCCACTGGCTCGCCCCTGCTCTTCAGGGGCAAAGGCACGCAAAATAATGATGGCAGGAATGGGTTGCACCACGCCTGCCGCCAGCCCTTCAGCCACGCGCGCGGCCAAAACGAGTGGGAAATCGTTGGCAAAACCGCCCGCCATACCGCCCCCCAACAGCAGCCACATGCACACCTCGTAAACCCGTCGATAGCCATAGCGGGCCAGCAACCACGGGGTGGTCAGCATGGACACCGTCATGGCGACCATGAAGCCCGAGGTGACCCACTGCACCCGGCTTTGGCCTAGCGTGAAGTGCAGACTCATGTCGGGGATGCCCACGTTCATGATGGTCGACGACATGACAGCCGCCATAGAACCCAGCATGACCGACAACAGCAACAACCAACGGTGGCGCTCGCCATAACGCGCCCTGAGCGCTTGCAAACTGTGCGGGCCTTGCGCTGGGGTCATGCGCCCTCGCCTTGGGGTGTGCCTTTGGATTGCGCTTCTGATTTATCTTGCGAAGCGGCCACACAAGCCGCGCAAATGCAGGCTCGGTTGCGCGCCGTTTGAGGCACCTGATTCAGCAAATCGGCGCTGAAGTGCACACGAGTGCACCAACACGGTTCAGCCGCCACAACACTCTCGGCACGGTCTGCGGGCAAGGGTGCGGGTATGGACGCGGCCCCGATTACGAGCACGGATGTTGCCCCGGATGCCGCCCCAGTTTTGGCTCCAGTTTCGGCCACAGTTGCGGCCACTGTTTCAGATACAGGTGCGGCCATGGCGCAAGCGTTGGGCTGCCCGCACAGAGGGCAGCAGCAAGGGTCGACCTTGAGGGTCTGGGCTTGAAAGGTCATGAAGCTGTATATATATGCGGACTGTCAGCCCTGGCTTTGGCGGCGGCGCTGCGCATCGCGCCATAACCGAATGGCCAGCACCCACATGGGGGCGTTGTGCAAGACAAAATCAAATATGTCGATGGGCTTGCTCAGAGTGCCCTCAGTCAGCATGCGCCACTTTTCCACCAAGTGCGGCTCGGGCACAAAAGGGGCTCCGGCCAGATAAACGGCAATGGCCACGAGCCACAGCAGGGGAATCCGGTCTATCCAACGCATCGCAAGCTCCAAAAACCGCTATTTTCAGGCATGTTGGAGGCGTCAGCGCAAGGCACACAGCAAAACGGCCCCCAAGGGAGCCGTTTTGCACTTTTAAAGTTCACCTGGCATCCGGTTTAACCGAAGCAAGCGCCAGCCTTGTAGAGCAGACGCCAGCCTTGTATCTATAACCGACGCCACCCTTGTATTCGTAGGAGCCGCCAGCCTTGTATTCGTAGGAGCCTGCCCCTGCGGGCGAATCGTGAATTGGCTGGAAGGCCCGAATGAGGCTGGGAGGGTTGAAATGGGCTTTGTCTTATGCCCACATTCGCGAGCAGGGGCCCGCTCCCACGAAGACCCGCCAAGGGCTTAAATTTCTAAAGGGGCTCGCTCCCACGAAGACCCACCAAGGGCTGAAATTCCTAAAGGGGCTCGCTCCCACGAACACCCTCCAAGGGCTGAAATTTCTGTGGCCTTGTATTCGTAGGAGCCTGCCCCTGCGGGCGAATAGTGAATTGGCGGGTGGGTTAGATCAGGCGCGGGCCTTGACCTTCAGGCGCCAGGCGTGCAGCAGGGGTTCGGTGTAGCCACTGGGTTGGGCTTTGCCTTTGAAAACCAAATCGCAGGCTGCTTTGTAGGCGGCCGACTTGGCAAAGTTGCCTGCCATGGGCTGGTAAGCCGCATCGCCTGCGTTTTGCGCATCGACCACGGTGGCCATGCGTTCCATGGTTTTCTTGACTTGCTTTTCGGTCACCACGCCGTGGTGCAACCAGTTGGCCATGTGCTGGCTGGAAATGCGCAGCGTGGCGCGGTCTTCCATCAGGCCCACGCCATTGATGTCGGGCACCTTGGAGCAGCCCACGCCTTGGTCAACCCAGCGCACCACGTAGCCCAAAATGCCTTGGGCGTTGTTGTCCAGCTCTTTTTGCTTGTCTTCTTCGGACCAGTTAGCGGCGATTTGGGCCAGTACAGGGAACTGCAGCAATTTATTAAGGGTTTCGTCGCGCAGGTCTTTGGCATCTTGCTTGAGCACGGCCTTTTCCATCTTCTTTTGCAGCGCAGGCACGTCCACTTGGTGGTAGTGCATGGCGTGCAAAGTGGCGGCGGTGGGGCTGGGCACCCAGGCGGTGTTGGCACCGGCCAGAGGGTGACCGATTTTTTGCTTGAGCATGTCGGCCATCAGGTCGGGCATGGCCCACATGCCTTTGCCGATCTGGGCGCGACCGCGCAGGCCGCATTGCAGGCCCACGGCCACGTTGCTCTTTTCGTAAGCGGTCAACCAAGTGCTGGTCTTGATGTCGCCCTTGCGCATGACCGGGCCTGCCAACATGCAGGTGTGCATTTCGTCGCCTGTGCGGTCCAAAAAGCCGGTATTGATAAAGGCCACTCGGCTCTTGGCTGCCGCAATACAGGCTTTCAGGTTGGCGCTGGTGCGGCGCTCTTCGTCCATGATGCCCAGCTTGACGGTGGAGGGCTTCATGCCGATGACTTTTTCAACCCGACCAAACAATTCGTCGGCAAAAGCCACTTCGGCAGGGCCGTGCATTTTGGGCTTGACGATGTAAACGCTGCCCGTGCGGCTGTTGCGCAGTGCGCTGGATTTCTTCTTTTGCAAATCGGCCAGCGCACAGGTCACGGTGACCATGGCGTCCAAGATGCCTTCGGGAATTTCTTTTGTGCTGCCGTCAGCGGCTTTGTAAAGCACGGCGGGGTTGGTCATGAGGTGCCCCACGTTGCGTACAAACATCAACGAACGTCCGTGCAAAGCCACGTTGCCTTTGCCGCTGGCCTTGGTGTAGACGCGGTCGGGGTTCATGGTGCGGGTGAAGGTGGTGCCGCCTTTTTGCACTTCTTCGCTCAGGGTGCCTTGCAAAATGCCCAGCCAGTTGGCATAGGCCAGCACTTTGTCGTCGGCGTCCACAGCCGCCACCGAGTCTTCCAAATCCAAAATGGTGGACAGCGCACTCTCGGCGATCAGGTCGGACACGCCTGCCGGGTCGGTTTTACCAATGGCCGTCTGCTTGTTGATCTGCAAGTCAAGGTGCAAACCGTTGTGCACGAACAGCACCGAAGCCGGGGCTTTGGCGTCGCCGGTGTAGCCCACAAACTGTTTGGCGTTGGCCAAAGTGGTGTTTTTGCCGTTGGCCAGGGTCACGACCAACTTGCCCGCTTTCACGGCGTAGCCCTTGCTGCCCACATGCGAGCCGGTTTTGAGGGGCGCACAACGGTCCAACACGTTGCGGCAATAGTCGATGACTTTAGCCCCGCGCTTGGGGTTGTAGCCCGAACCTTTTTCGCAACCATCGGCCTCGCTGATGGCGTCGGTGCCATACAGGGCGTCGTACAAACTGCCCCAGCGCGCGTTGGCGGCGTTCAAGGCATAACGCGCATTCAAAATGGGCACCACCAATTGGGGGCCCGCCAGTTTGGCCAACTCGGCATCCACGTTGGCGGTGGTGGCCTGGACCTTGCGTGGCTCGGGTACCAAGTAGCCAATTTGGCTCAGGTATTTGCGATAGGCCTTCATGGCTTTGCCCTCCAGCACAGGCCCAGGGTTGGCGCTGTGCCACTGGTCCATGGCGGTCTGAATGCGGTCACGCTCGGCCAGCAGGGCGATGTTTTTGGGGGCCAAATCGGTCACGATGTCATTGAAGCCTTGCCAGAAGGTGTCTTTGTCCACGCCAGTGGCAGGCAACATCTGGTCGTTGATGAAACTCAGCAAGGGGTTGGCCACTTGCAAATTGTGAATCGCGGTGCGTGCAGTCATTAAAACCTCAGGGGTCAAGTCAAAAAAAGGGGGTGCGGCCCCAGCGCAAAGTAAGCAAGCGCTCGAGGGCCAAGATGGTCAAACACTCTATTCTAAATTTAGACGGCGATAAACACGCCGAAACTTCATAGACCCATGACTTTTTGACACAAATGAGGCCAACCGAGCCGGTGGCCATGGGGTTCCCGGACAGTGCCGGGCTTTAAAGAGTGGGTAGAAACCCCAGGTCAGGGTGCCCGCTGCAGGCACACAGTTTTATGGGGCACTCAGCCTGTTTTTTCAGGGACAGGGCTTGCGCCAGGTATGCCTATTTTTAAAGCTTTCTCACGGCCCCCAAATTTTTCAATCAGGCGGCCTTGGTCCGCTTTGGCCTGCAGATCCACTGTTTCGGGGTCAAGTTGTTGGCGCAAAAGTTTTTCAAAATGATCGCAAATCTCTTGATGCGTACCCATGGCCGCCAAGTTGATGGTTTGACCGGGGTCGTTTTGCACGTCAAACAATTCAGGGGGGTATCCCACGTAATGGTGATAAGCCCAGCGATCTTGACGCAGCATATAAGCAGCGCTGGGTGAACCGACAGCGTGATACTCGCTGAACCCTATGCGCTGAGGGTCATCGGGAGACCGGGCCAAGGCCAAAAGGGAGCGCCCAGACAGGTCGTTATGTTGCGCCAAACCGGCACTGCTTAATACGGTGGGGCCCACATCAACCAAACTGACATGGGTTTGACATCTGTGATTTTGAGGGACACCAGGACCGGCCAGCACCAAGGGCACGTTGGTGGCTTCTCGGTAGAGCGTCGATTTGTTCCACATGCCTCGAACGCCTTGATTGTCACCATGATCGCTGCTAAGGAGAACGTGGGTATTTTCCTGCAGGCCGGTTTTTTTAAGGGCCGTCAAAACGATGCCGATTTGCTCGTCAATGAAATTCACCAAAGCGTAATAACTGGCTAGCGCTAACCGCCTGCGTTCTGGCGAGCCGAGTTCATCATCGGCATTAGAAAAATCAGCATGCCTTTGTACCCAAGGGTGGCGAGGAATCCCGCTGGTGGGATGAAGCCGGGGTAAGGGAATTTGTGCAATGTCAATTTGATCCAAATATTTTTGAGGCACAAGCAAAGGAAAATGCGGTGCGACAAAACCGACAAACAGCGTCCAGGGCAATTCATCCGGTGAAAGAGCACGCTCATGCAACCAATGCGCGGCGTGGTTTGCACTGGAGATGTCGTATCGGTTGTAACTCGATTCGCCAGCGCCCAGTTGGTTAAAAAGCATCGAGGCGCGGGGCTGATCAGGCAAGGGGTTTCGGACCGAACCCCATACTTGCCCAATCCCGTCCGCCAGGTGCATAGGTTGATGCTGTTGTGAAAAACCTGTGGGTGCTTTGTCGTTCACGTAATGCAACTTGCCAATCGATTCCACGCGATGCCCCGCTGCAATCAAGGCATGCCCCCAACCGGGAACGCGGCCGTCATAGCCTATGGCATTGTCCCAATAGCCGATTTCATGCACCCAACGGCCAGTGGCCAAACTGGCACGGGCGGGTACACAGATGGGTGAGGGGGTGTAAGCGTTTGTGAAACGTGTGCCCCGAGCAGCCAAAGCGTCCATGTTGGGGGTCTTGACAAACGGGTGCCCAGCGCAACCCATCACCAGCGCGTCTTGCTCATCGGTGAGCAAAATCAATGTGTTGTGCCGTTCAGGTGTCATTGATTAATGTCCTCGGGTGCTTTGGGCGACCCGATTCAACGCGGTGCTGAGTTCATTCGGGTGAGTGACCATCAAATCATGGCCCCCATCGATGACCTCGGTGGTCCAGTCGGCTTGGCTTTGCGCGGTGTTGTAGTGCGCTCGAAAGCGTGGGTTGTTGTTCATGCCCGCCAAAATATAGTGCTTGGTACGAACACGGGTCCAAGCCTGGCCCAGTTGAGGCACATCCTGCATGGTCTTCAGGGGATGCGGCGAGCAAAGCGCACGCAACCAAGCTACATCTTGTGCTTCAGTCACACCCCAAATCGATGGATCGGGTGGAGGTATACGCCCGCCGCCTAGCTTTTTCGCGCCAGCGAGCATGTCTGACCTGCGTTGCTCAGGAAAGCCAAGCCATCCCGACACACCCGTTTCGGGAATGACCCCATCGACATAAACCAGCGCATCGACTTTGACCGCCATTTGATCCGCCACCAGCGTCATGATCGTGCCACCATAGCTGTGCCCCACCAGGATGATTTGGCTTAACTGTTCAAAGTGAATCAGATTCAAAACATCCTGGGTGTGCGTGGACAATCCCACCTCTGGCGTCCACAAGTGTTCGCGCTCACCCATTCCAGTCAGGCTAGGCGCGAACACCTCATGCCCTGCATTTCGCAGATTTTTAGCGACCTTGCGCCAGCACCACCCCCCATGCCAACCGCCGTGTATCAAGACAAATGTGCTCATCCCAGCCTGGCATTACGCATCAACGGGCTGATAGTTCAAGCGTTTGGCGGTGGCGCCCCAGCGATCTAGGTCGGCCTTGATCATGCGGGCAAATTCAGCCGGACTGTTCGATGCGGGCTCCATGACCAATTTGCCAAAGGCTTCCTTGATCCGATCACTTGCAATGGCTTTGCTGACCGCCGCGTTAAGTACCGCGACGCGCTCGGGGCTGGTCCCTGCTGGTGCCAACAAACCGAACCACTCCATGCCCGAGAGCTGTGGGTATCCGGCTTCTGCTGCAGTCTGCACATCGGGCAAAACCGAACTGCGTTTGGGCGATGTCGTTACCAGAACACGCATCTTCCCCCCCATGTGGGGCTGAACTGCATTAGAAAGCGCTGTCACAAACGATGAAATACGCCCACCATACAAGTCATTGAGGATATCGGGGGCGCCTTTGTAGGGCACATGCAGCATCTCAATACCGGCGGCACTTGCAATTTGAGCACCTAGAAAATGTGGGGCAGAACCAGCGCCAGGTGATGCATAAGTCGCCTCTTTGGGGTTAACTTTGCACCAAGCAATGAATTCACTCAGTGTCTTCACCGGAACGTGTATGCCTACCGCCAGCGCGTTTGCAGACATGCAAACCGTGCTGACAGGTGCAAAGTCTTTGGGGGTGTCGTAACCCAGTTTATTGAAGACATGTGGGTAAAGCGTCATGATCGACGAGGGTGTTAACAGCACGGTATTGCCATCGGGAGAGGCCGTTTTGACAGCTGCGACGCCAATTCGACCGCCTGCACCTGGCTTGGCTTCCACCACAACCGCGCGCCCACCCAAGTGCGGCTTCATGGCCTCACCCAATTCACGCGCAATGATGTCGACAATACCGCCCGCAGGAAATCCGACAACGATGCGAAGCGCATCAGATTGCGCAAGGGCCGGAGCGCCTACAGCGGCGGCAGCACTGAAAACGGTAAATGTACGGCGATTCAACATATCGATCTCCTTGAGGTTAAGCCAATGACAACAACGATGAAACAAAACGTGGCGGGTCAATCAACATGACGTCATGATGGCCTTCGACCTCGGCGTACTTGAATCGATTGTCTTTTTGGATGCCCGCTGCGATGGCTTTGAATTGCGGATTGGGATTGGTGCTGCATTTCAAATAGGTACGTCGAATCGGTTCAGCCATAGGATCGCCTGAAACCTGTTCGGTAAAACTTCTTGCCGCTTGCGCGGTCATACGGGGTTGAGACCAAGCGATCAATGCGGCATCCGTTAAGCCCCATCGTTCGCCCCAACTTGCGGCCGGGGGCACGGGT
>CAMDXR010000029.1 GCA_945877725.1 Limnohabitans sp. Rim8 | reverse complement strand
CCCTCGGGGCCGCTGAGCACGGTCACAGGGGGCAAGTCAGCAGCGCCCATCATCTTCGAGAGGGCTTGCGTGCCCTCAGACAAGGACAACACCCAGCGTTGGCCAGCGGCGGCTTGCTTCAGCCATTCGTTCAAGGTCACAGCGGTGTGCACTTCGGGCACCCGGTTGCGCCCGCATTGCTCGGCTGCCGCCACGGCCACGGCCTGCCAATGGGCGCGTTTTTTGTCGGCACGCTCGCCTTTGAGCTTGAGCACGCTGCGTTCGGCCACCAGCGGGGTGATGCTGGCCACACCCAGTTCGGTGGCTTTTTCGACCAACCAATCCATGCGTTCGTTGGCGGTAATGCCCGCCAGCAGGTGCACGACGCGTGGCGCTTCGCGCTCCACGGCGTGGTGCGCCCCGACTTCCACTTCCACGTCGCTGCGGCCCATGCGGGTCACGGTGGCGTCAAACTCACCACCCTCGCCATTGAACAGCGTGATCCCATCGCCCGGTTGCGTGCGCAGCACCTGCACATGGCGTGCCGCGCCTGGCGGCAAGCTGAAAGCCAGACCGGTGACCAACGGCGCGGGACAATAAAAACGGGGCATTTTGGGCCTTTGGCTTACATGCGCCCGTAGGCAAAACCGACTTGTGGGGTGGTACCCTCGATCTGGTCCAGCACTTTCAGCAAGGGGCCCAGTTCGCGGTATCGGTCGCAGGCGGTGCGGATGTAATGGAGAAAACGCGGCGCATCGGCCAAGTATTTGGCTTTGCCGTCGCGCAGCGTCAGGCGGGCAAAGATACCGGCCACTTTCAGGTGGCGCTGCAAACCCATCCATTCCACCGCGCGGTAAAACGCACCAAAGTCGCTGTGCCAGTCTTCAAAGTCCATGAGTCCCGCCTTGCGGGCTTTCTCCCAGTAGCGGATGGTGATGTCCAAAACAAAGTCTTCGTCCCAGCTCAAAAAGGCGTCGCGCATGAGGCTGGCCACGTCGTATGTGATGGGGCCATAGACCGCGTCCTGAAAGTCCAGCACGCCGAGTTGCGCACTGAGTGGCCCGGTGCCGTGCGGCATCATCAAATTGCGTGGCATGAAGTCGCGGTGCACGTAAACGCTGGGGGCCGCCAGGTTGCGCTTCATGATGAGGGGGAAGGCTTGGTCAAAGACTTCGCGGTTTTTGCCCTCGAGTTGCACGCCCCGGTGTTGCGCCAGGTACCAGTCCGGAAACAGGCTGAGTTCGCGCTTGAGCAGGGCCTCGTCGTATGGGGGCAGCACGCCTGGGCGTGAGGCCAATTGCCATTGCACCAGTGTGTCCACGGCTTGCATATAAAGACCGTGGTTGGCCTGGGGCCGTTCCGGCTCAATGGCCGACATCATGGTGGCGTTGCCTAAGTCTGTCAGCAGCATGAAGCCGTGGGCCTCGTGCCAGTTCAGCACCTCGGGGCCACGCAGCCCGGCGGCTTGAATCAGCTCGGCAATTTTGACGAAAGGGGCCGAGTTTTCCTTGTCCGGTGGCGCATCCATGACGATGCGGCTTTCACCTTGCACAGTGTCCACCCGCAAATAACGTCGAAAACTGGCGTCGGCCGAGGCGATTCGGAGGGTTTCGGGCAGCAAGCCCTGCCGGGGCGCCATCTCTGAAAGCCACAGCTCAAAAAGCGCATGCCGGGTCGGGTCGGCCCAATGGACCTCCAAATCGGCGGAAGTGGACGGGGCTGGGGCAGGCGTGGGGGATGAAGAGGGGTGGCTCATGGATAATCGCATTCTACAAAGCCCGAGGCCCCCTTTTTAGGGTGAAGTCAAAGGGCTTCCTTTCTCGCTTTTTCGAACTTTTTCACACTTTCACCCATCTTGTGTCTCACCGTTCCGCCTTGCCATCTTTGTTGCTGACGCTTAATGACGCACCGGCCTTTGCCCCCGCATCTTGCGCGATGGTTTTGGCTGTGTGGATGTCGCTGGGTGCCGCCAACGCACAAGCGCAATCGGTCGGCTTGCCCCTGCGCACCAGCCCCTTGCTGGAAGAAAGAATCACGGATCGCCAGCAATCGGAAGGCGCTGTGTTTGTCAAAGGTGCGCAAATTAACGCCCGTCCGGACATGGATCTGGTCATTGAAGGCCAAGCCAGCATCCGCAGACCCGGCTTGGCCGTTAGCGCCGACCGGGTGGATTACGACCAGACGCAAGATGTGGTGAATGCCACGGGCCAAGTGCGGGTGAGCCGCGAAGGCAGCGTCTTTACCGGTCCGCGCTTGAAACTGAAGGTCGACAGTTTTCAGGGCACTTTTGAAAAACCCGATTTCGAGCTTTACAGCAGCGGCGGCTATGGCCAGGCCGCCGAGGTGGAATTTGTCGACAAAAGCCGCTCCATCATCCGTCAAGCCAATTACACAACTTGCCGTCGCACCCCCGGCCCCGAATGGTTGCCCGAATGGCTTTTAAAGGCCACTCAACTGACAGTGGACGAGGAAGAATCCAGCGTCGTGGCGCAAGGGGTGACGTTCCGCTTTCATGATGTGCCACTTTTTGCCGCCCCCTCCATCAGCTTGCCTTTGACGAACGAGCGCAAGTCCGGCCTGTTGCCCCCACTGTTGAGCATCGACACGGTGAACGGCATTGAGGTGGCGCAACCTTATTACTTTGACATTGCCCCCAACCGCGATGCCACGGTGACCACCCATGTGATGAGCCAACGCGGGGTCGCTGCCAACACCGAGTTCCGTTACTTGGAGAAGGACTACAGCGGCCAAGTGAAGCTGAACTTGATGCCCTCGGACAAATTGCGCAATGACCGCCGCTGGGCCTTGTCGACACAACACAATGGCTCGATTGACACCGGCTTGGACAGCGTGGGCTCGGTGGGTCTGGGTTTGACGCTGAACCGGGTCAGCGACAACAACTATTGGCGGGACTTTCCGCGTTCGGGGCTGACCCTGATTCAACGGGTTTTGCCTTCCACCGGAACTTTGTCTTGGGCGCGGGGTGACTTCAGCATGACCGCCCTGACCCAACGCTGGCAAAACCTGCAAGATGCCGCGCCGCCCTACGACAGAGCCCCGCAAATTACCCTGCGCTATGGCCAATGGAACACCGAAGGTCTGGACTGGTCCGTTGTGGCCGACACCACCCGCTTTGAGGCCGACTTTTCGCGCATACCGTCATTGGTCAGTGCCAACGCCTTACCGAACAACGGTGAGCGCAGTTACGTACAAGCCCAAGTCAGCCGCCCTTGGGTTCGCCCTTGGGGTTATGTGACCCCCAAGCTGCAACTGCACGCCACGCGCTACCAAATGGACCGCACCTTGAGCAATGGCGAGTTTGCGTTCAACCGGGTGTTGCCCACGGTCAGCGTCGATTCCGGTCTGGTGTTTGAACGCCCAAGCCGTTGGTTTGGCCGGGATGTGCTGCAAACCCTGGAGCCCCGGGCTTTTTATGCGCGCACGCCCTACAAAAACCAAGACATCTTGCCGGTGTATGACAGTGGCATCACCGACTTCAACCTGTCCACCATCTTCAGTGAAAACGCCTATGTAGGAAATGACCGAATTGTGGACAACGATGCCCTGACACTGGGTTTGAGCACCCGGTTTTTCGACGCAGGCAATGGCGCAGAGTTGCTGCGGGCCGGGGTGGCGCAGCGCATCCGGTTTTCAGATCAAAAGGTGGTGTTGGGACAAACTTTGGCCCCCGCTGGCTTGAGTGACATTTTGTTCGGTGCCGGCGTGCGCTGGGACAACCGATGGTCCATAGATGCCACCATTCAAGCCAACAACCAAACCCACGACATCAGCCGAACCACCCTGCAAACGCGCTACAACCAAAGCCCTTACCGGGTCATCAATGCGGCATATCGGTCCAACAAACAGGTCAGCCCAAATTCCGAATTTATCGACTTTGGCTGGCAGTGGCCGTTGAGCGACCTGATAGGTGCCACCGACCGACAAGCCGAAACCGCTTGGACGCGCACCCCCGGCCAAGGTCTGGGCCCAGACCGCTGGTACACCGTGGGGCGACTCAATTACAGCTTGAAAGAGCGCAGCTTGGTCGACACCATTGTGGGCCTGGAATACGATGCGGGTTGCTGGTTGGGTCGCATTGCTTTTGAGCGGCTTCAAACCAATATTTCCAACATCAGCGCCAACAGTGCGACCAGTCGCATTCTTTTTCAACTCGAATTCATCGGTTTTGCCCGCGTAGGCGCCAGCCCCTTGAAGAGCCTCAGTGACAATATCCCCCGCTACCAATTCCTGCGCGACAGCGCGGTTCAACCCAGCCGGTTCCAGCACTATGAATGATTTGTCCTTTTTTGCCCGCTCAGCTTTGCTGACCTCTGTGTTCGCTGCGTTCAGTGCGCTAGGCACTTCTGTTGCTTTGGCACAAACGCCGAATACGGTCATTCGCCAAGCGGATTTCATCGTGGCGGTGGTCAATTCGGAGGTGCTAACCAACCAAGAAGTCCAGACTTTGCGCCAACGCTTGACCCAAGAGGCTGCGTCTAAGGGCATCAATACAAGCCCTGACGAACTGACCCGCCAGGCGGTGGAGCAGCTCATTGTCGAAAAAGCGCAGCTGCAACTGGCCCGCGATTCCGGCATCAAGATCGACGATCAGACATTGGAGCAGACCGAGCAGACCGTGGCCACCAACAACCAGATCACGCGCGAAGAACTGTTCAAGCGTTTGCAACAAGAGGGCATATCGTCAAGTGCCTTTCGCGAACAATTGCGGCAACAGTTGATGATCACCCGTTTGCGCGAACGCGAAGTGGATGGCCGCATCAGGATCAGTGATCTCGAGATCGAGCAGTTTTTGCAAGACAGGCTCAAATCACAGGCCGCACAAGTCCCACCTCAATTGCAGCTGGGCATGATTTTGATTGCCGTGCCGGAAAACAGCGCCGAGTCGGACACCAGGACTCTGGCAGAGCGGGCCACCGAGGTGGCGCGCCGTGCCCGCAGCGGCGAAAATTTTGCCGAGCTGGCCAAAGCCTTTTCACAAACCACCGACCGGGGCGCCAATGGGGGCGATATGGGCATGCGTTCGATCGAGCGCTACCCCGACCTGTTCATTGAAGCCACCCGTGAATTGAAAGTGGGCGAGGTTTCAGCGCCGGTTCGTTCCGCAGCGGGTTTTCATGTCCTTAAGGTCTTGGATCGCCTGCAAACCAACGACCAACTCTTGGTCACCCAAACCCGCGCCCGCCACATTTTGTTAAGACTCTCAGAGCAACTGTCACAAGCACAGGCCATGACAAGGCTAAACAGAATACGCGAAGACGTGGTCTCCGGCAAAGCCGACTTTGCTGCCATAGCCCGCGAAATATCCCAGGACGGCAGCGCCCAGCAAGGGGGTGATTTGGGTTGGGCCAATCCGGGCATGTTCGTGCCCGAGTTTGAACAGGTCATGAACCAATTACGTCCAGGCCAAGTGGCTGAACCCCTACTCTCGCGTTTTGGCGTTCATTTGATTGAAGTCACCGACCGGCGCAATGCCCCCATGAGTGACCAGGATCAGCGCACGATGGCGCGCAACGCCTTGCGCGAAAAGAAACTGGAAGAGGCCTATGCGGCCTGGGTCGAGGAACTCCGGGGGCGCGCTTATGTGGAGATGCGTGAGCCTCCCCAATGAAGCACATCGCACGCAAGAGATTTGGTCAACACTTTCTGACCGACGGCGGCATCATTGATGCCATCGTGGACGCGATCAATCCCGCTGCAGGTCAACCCATGGTGGAAATCGGCCCCGGATTGGCGGCCCTGACCCAACCCCTGGTGGAGCGTTTGGGCCACCTGACGGTGATTGAACTGGACCGTGACTTGGCCGTGCGTTTGCGCGAACACCCGCACCTGTCGGTGGTGGAGTCTGACGTGCTGAAGGTAGATTTCAGGGCCTTGTCGAATCAGATGCTGGCCCAGCACGCCACAGTCACAACGTCGCCCAAAATTCGCGTCGTTGGCAACCTGCCCTACAACATTTCCACCCCCATCCTGTTCCACTTGCTGGCGCAGGTCGAGGTGATTGAAGACCAACACTTCATGTTGCAAAAGGAAGTCATCGACCGCATGGTGGCAAAACCCGCCACCTCCGACTACAGCCGTCTGTCGGTCATGCTGCAATGGCGCTACGACATGGCCAATGTGCTGTTTGTGCCGCCGCAAAGCTTTGACCCGCCCCCCCGTGTAGACAGTGCCGTGGTGCGCATGGTGCCGCTGGCTTCACCGCCACAACTGGATTTCAAAACGCTGGAGACTTTGGTTCAGGTGGCCTTTAGCCAGCGCCGAAAAATATTGCGCAACACTTTGGGCAAATGGCTCGAGGAAAAAGGCTTTACCGGTCACTTTGACCTGCAACGGCGTGCCGAAGAGGTACCGGTGGCCGAATTTGTGGCGCTGGCGCAAGCGGTATGAATTAAAGTGCCCGCCGAAAAGCAAAAAGCCCGTCGATGACGGGCTTTTGCTTATTGGGTTGCCGCAAAAGTTGCGACGCCCGTCGGTTTTAGGCTGCTGCGAGCCAGTAACCTGCGTTGAAGGGGCTGCTCATGCGCAGCGCCAGCGGAGAAACGTCCACCAATTTGTCGGTGGGCATCTTTTCGCCTTCTTCGATCGACTCGCCCACGGTGGCGTCGTCGGTTTGTGCCTCTATCGCCCGTCCTGCTTGGCTATTTTGCGCAGAACGGGCTACAGAAAAGAATAGAAGCATCGGAAGGGTATCTTCCTGTCTCCCCAGTAGTCGGCCGTGTCGCGGAAGATGTCCAGCAATTGCTCGCGGGCTTCTTTGTCAAACTTGGCATGGGCCGGAATTTGCTCCAGCACCACAATAAAGCCAGGTTGAGGACCTGACTTGTGCAGTGGGTCGGTCATGCAGTCGTACAAGGCATCAAAGTTCTTGCCAAAGTGCGAAGGCAAGGTGAATTGCGCTCCAATGAGGTCCAGCACGTCTTGTTTGCTCTGGGCTTCAGCCAAGTTGGCGTACAAAAAGTGTTGGCCCAAATTTTGGGCGGCATCCTGCAAGTCGCTCACGCGGTAAGCGCGGATCGACTGCACGATGTTAGACCGCACACCCTTTAAGGGCGTCTCTTGGTCATGACGAGTCGGCGTGTCCATCTCCGTGGTCTTTCTCTAAGGTCTAAAAAATCAAGGCTGGTTAACAATCACGCGAAAACTCGCGTAATGGTCTTGTGTGTAGTAACAGGTCTGTGGATTGCTGGGAATTTGGCCACCGCAAACGATGCGCCGCGCTCCGCGATGCTTCACTCCAGGTGTTCTGACGGTGTATTCACGGTAAAACCCACGCGTTTCGCGTGGCAGAATCCGCTCACGATTGCCAAAAACAGTGCCATCCTTTTCGTAAGGAAAAGGGCCTCCCTTGCGGATGAGTTGGTACGTTTCTTGGCCTTCACGCGGCAATTCTGTCACCGACAGAGTCGGCAAAGTCCGGGCATCGGCGGCTTGATTGGCTTGCACCAAAACAGTGCAAATTGTCAACATCACCCCGAAAAACACCGTCATCCAGCGCTGCAGGGAGGCGAATTGTCGCGCCACCTTCATGAATAAACCTTTCAGAAGTCCCCGGGTTAACCCGAACACTCGAAGGCGCTAGTGTGAGGCAAACGACATAAAAAAGCAAGCGAATGCCCAATAAACAGGCAATGTTTATCCGGGCATTCGGGTTTTAAGTGGGCGCACGCTTGGCGCAGAAGCTTATCGGGCGGCGTTGGCGTCAGCGACGGTCAGCGCCGTCATGTTCACAATCCGGCGCACCGTGGTGCTGGGGGTCAGAATATGGACCGGCTTGGCGGCGCCCAACAAGACCGGCCCCACCGCAATATTGCCGCCCGCTGCCGTTTTGAGCAGGTTGTAAGCAATATTGGCCGCGTCTATGTTGGGCAGGACCAACAAATTGGCATCTCCGATCAAGCTGCCGTTGGGCATCAAGGCCTGCCGGGCTGCCGCATCCAAGGCAATATCGCCGTGCATTTCGCCATCGACCTCAAGCCAAGGAGCGTTCAAGCGCAACAGGGCGAGCACGTCCCGCATTTTGATGGCGCTGGGCTCGTTGGAGGAGCCAAAATTGGAATGTGACAGCAGTGCGGCTTTGGGCTTGATGCCAAAACGGCGCATTTCCTCGGCAGCCATGACCGTGATTTCAGCCAATTGCTCGGCTGTGGGGTCGTAATTGACGTGGGTGTCGACCATGAAAACCTGACGGCCCGGCAGCATCAAGCCGTTCATGCAGGCAAATGTGTTGACGCCCGCCCGCTTGCCCACCACTTGGTCGACATAGGTCAGGTGCAAGTGGTTGGTCCCCCAAGTGCCGCAGATCATGCCGTCCACATCGCCTTTGTGCAGCAACATGGCACCAATTAAGGACAAACGACGGCGCATTTCGATTTTGGCAATCTGCTGGGTCACACCCTTGCGCTCGGTCATGCGGTGGTAGGTTTGCCAAAAATCGCGGTACCGCTCGTCATGCTCGACGTTGACCACGTCGTAATCGAGTTCTTCTTTCAGGCGCAGCCCGAATTTTTCGATGCGTTCGGCAATCACGGCAGGACGACCAATCAGGGTTGGACGGGCCAGGCCTTCGTCCGACACAATTTGGGCCGCACGCAAAACGCGTTCTTCTTCTCCCTCGCTGTAGGCCACGCGCTTTTTCAGTGCACGCTTGGCAGCCGTAAAAATCGGCTTCATCATGGATCCGGAGGCGTACACAAAGCCTTGCAGCTTTTCCCGGTAAGCGTCCAAGTCTTTAATGGGGCGCGATGCGACGCCGCTGTCGGCAGCGGCTTGCGCGACAGCAGGCGCAATCTTCATCATCAAGCGAGGGTCAAAGGGCTTGGGAATGAGGTATTCGGGGCCAAAAGCCAGCGGCTCGCCCACATAGGCTGCGGCCACCACCTCACTTTGTTCGGCCTGCGCCAGCTCGGCTATGGCGTGCACGGCAGCAATTTCCATCTCGAGCGTGATGGTGGTCGCACCGCAATCCAGCGCACCCCGGAAAATGTAGGGAAAGCACAGAACGTTGTTGACCTGGTTGGGGTAATCGGTACGGCCGGTGGCCATGATGGCGTCGTCGCGCACGGCCTTGACGTCTTCGGGGTCGATCTCGGGATTGGGGTTGGCCAGGGCAAAAATCAGGGGCTTGGCGGCCATTTTGCGCACCATGTCTTGCTTGAGCACACCGCCTGCCGACAAACCCAAAAACACATCAGCACCTTCAATGGCCTGCGCCAGCGTGCGTTGGTCGGTTTTTTGCACGAACTGGATCTTGTCCTCGTCCATCAACTCGGTACGGCCTTCGTAGACCACGCCCGCTAAGTCGGTAACCCAGATGTTTTCGCGTGGAATGCCCAGTTTGACCAACAAACCCAAGCAAGCCAGGGCGGCGGCGCCAGCACCCGAGGTGACCAGTTTGATCTTTTTAGGGTCTTTGCCAACAATTTTCAGACCGTTTAGGATGGCCGCGCCCACCACGATGGCGGTGCCGTGCTGGTCGTCGTGAAAGACCGGGATCTTCATGCGCTCACGCAGCTTGCGTTCTATATAGAAGCAATCCGGGGCTTTGATGTCTTCGAGGTTGATGCCGCCAAAAGTGGGCTCTAGCGAGGCAATGATTTCGACCAATTTGTCTGGGTCTTTTTCATTGATCTCGATGTCGAACACGTCAATGCCCGAAAACTTCTTGAACAACACGCCCTTGCCTTCCATCACTGGCTTGCTGGCCAGCGGGCCAATGTCACCCAAGCCCAACACCGCAGTGCCGTTGGTGACCACACCGACCAAGTTGCCCCGACTGGTGTACTTGAAGGCAGCAGCCGGGTCTTTGACGATTTCTTCGCAAGGTGCGGCCACCCCGGGTGAATAAGCCAGTGCCAGGTCGTGCTGATTGACCAATTGCTTGGTGGCTGCAATGGCCACTTTGCCGGGGGTAGGGAACTCGTGGTACTCCAGTGCGGCTTTGCGCAGTTGGGCACGTTTTTCTTCGGCTTGAACCTTGTTGGTCATTCTTATTGCTCCGTGATGGGAAACGGCTGTTGTGGCTCTTGGCTCTCAGCGGGGGTTGTCAATTCTGGAAATTTTGTCAATCTTCCAAGTGACAAAGGGTCTTGAGTTTGATTGTAGACCTCGGATTACGCGGTTTTGACCGCCGCAATATAGGCTTCTGGTCAGTTGGCTTTTGACTAATTCGCACAAATGAAGCCGCCATCAACGCAAATGTTTCCAAGCTTTGTGCTTCAAAGCCTGCACCACGCCAACTGATCGGGGACCTGGGATCAGCGTGAATGTGGCCCCTACTTGCAACAGGCCAGGCCGGTCCACCGCCAAATAAAAACCGCAACGCCCGCTTTGCACCATGTCTTTGGCTGCGTGTTTGTAGCCCATGACGGCATTGAACTTGCCACATGGCTCCCGGGGTTGGGTGACACGCAGCAGCACATCGCCAAAATCTAGGCAGTCGCCCAAAAACAAGTCCGCTTCCAAAATGCCCTGCAAGCTGAGGTTTTCGCCCAAAAAACCCGCGGGCAAGGGTTCGTCGAACAGCGTGACGCCTTGTGCTTGGCGCTGCGCTTGCCACCAGGGCAAATGCTCTGAAGGCAAGGCATAAACCGCTTTGCTCAAGCCGCCGTGCACACTGAGGTCGGCTTGCTCATCCCCCGCCAGCCCCAAAGGACCGACTGCGATGGGCCCGGCCACGCTGGTTTTGCCAATGGCCGAAACCAGTTTGCGCCCATCCACCAAGAGCGGGCGAACCAGACCGGTCTGAATGGACCGCAACGCCCCAGAGGCTTGCAAAGGTGGTTGATGCGACAGGTTGTGGGGCGTGTGCAAGCTCAGGCCTTCATCAAGGCTTCGATCTCATCGGCCTTGACGGGAACGCCGCGGGTGATCAACTCACACCCGGTTTCGGTCACGATGGCGTCGTCTTCGATGCGGATGCCAATGTTCCAGAATTTCTCGGGCACGCCCTCTGCCGGACGCACATACAAGCCCGGCTCGATGGTCAAGACCATGCCGGGTTGCAAGATGCGGCTGGGGCGGTCTTTGATGATTTCGCCACTCAGCGGGTCTTTGCGCTCACTGATTCGGCCCACTTGCGAGGGCTCGACATAACTGCCGCAATCGTGCACATCCATGCCCAGCCAATGCCCGGTGCGGTGCATGTAAAACTGGAAATAACTGCGGTTGGCAATCACGTCTTGTGCATGGCCCACCTTGTTTTTATCGAGCAAACCGACATCCAGCAAACCTTGCGCCAACACCGCCACCGTGGCTTCGTGCGGGTCCACAAAGCGGGCACCGGCATGGGTGGCCGCCACCGCCGCGTCTTGCGAGGCCAGCACCAGGTCGTACAAGGCGCGCTGGGGTCCGGTAAATTGCCCATTGGCCGGGAAAGTACGGGTGATGTCGCTGGCATAACCATCGAGCTCACAACCCGCATCAATCAGCACCAGATCGCCGCTTTTAATCAGCGCCGTGTCGGCACGGTAATGCAGCACACAGGCATTGGCCCCGCCCGCCACGATGGAGCCATAGGCCGGGTACTGCGAGCCGTGTTGACGGAATTCGTGCAGCAACTCGGCATCGAGGTGGTATTCACGCACCTCTTGTCCGGCGCGCAACATGGCGGCGCTGCGTTGCATGGCACGCACATGGGCGCGGGCACTGATGGCCGATGCACGGCGCATGATGTCTTGCTCGTGCGCGTCTTTGACCAGGCGCATTTCATCCAGCACGCTGCACAAATCACGCTGCTGGTCCGGGCACAAAGCGCCGTAGCGCACGCGTGCACGCACCGACTGCAACCAGCCATCGACTCGCCCCTCGAGTCCCGAATGGATGGCAAAGGGGTACCAAACGGTGTTCCGGTTCTCAATGAGTTTGGGCATTTGTGCCGCCATCTCGCCCGCTGCAAACGCCTTGCTCACACCCAATGCGGCAGGCGCAGCGTCTGGCCCCAAACGGATGCCGTCCCAAATTTCACGCTCCAAGTCTTTGGGCTGGCAAAACAGCGTGGTCTCGCCATCGGCCGTGATGACCAGCGTGGCCTGCGGCTCGGTAAAACCCGTCAGGTAATAAAAATAGCTGTCATGCCGGTACAAATAATCACTGTCCCGGTTGCGCTGACGCTCGGGCGCGGTGGGAATGATCGCGATACCGCCAGGTCCCAATTGGGCAGCGACGCGGGCACGGCGTTGGGCGTAAAGATCGACGTACAAATGGGCAGAGTTTGAGGTCATACGCATGAATGTGTGAAGTAAGTTGCCATTATGAGCGAGCAAAAAAACGCTGCATGGCTGGGATTTGCTTGCCCTTGGAAGCGCATCCTGTTCATGCGTTCAACTGAGCCAAGCGCTCCGGCGTCCCCACATCCGCCCAGTCCCCCGCATAAACCTCGCCCGAAACTTGGTCCGAATCCATGGCGGCGCGAAGCAACGGGGCCAACGGGGCGGCGATGCCTTGAGGGTTGCCTGCGGGCAGGCCACAGGCATCAAAAAATGACCGTTTGTATAAAGCCATAGTGCTGAAAGTGAAGCGGCGCTCTGAGTCGCCTTTGGGCAAGTTGATCACTTGGCCCTGCCCTGACAGTCCAAAATCACCGCCCAAGTTGTGCGCCGGATTGGGCACCAACCACAGGTGCGCGCTGAATGGGCTGGCGGCAAAGCGCTGCACGGTTTCAGCCGAAAAGACAAAGTCGGGTGCGAACACATCGCCCGCCACCACCCAGAACACCTCGGCCAAATGGGGCAAAGCGCGCACGATGCCGCCCGCCGTTTCCAGCGCACCACCAAAGTCCAGACCTTCGTGTGAATAGCTAAGGTCCACCCGAGGCAAACCCGGCCATTGCGCCTGATCGCCAAAATGGGCAGGGATTTTTTCACCCAACCAGGCGGTATTGATCAGTTGCCGGGTGAACCCACCCCGGGCCAGCGCCTGCATGGGCCACTGCATGAGGGGCTGACCACGCACAGCCAGCAATGGCTTGGGGGTGTGGTCGGTCAAGGGGCGCATGCGTTCGCCGCGCCCTGCCGCCAGCACCATGGCCTGCGCCAAAGCGGGGGGTTCGCGAGGGGTGAGGGCTTCAAGGGTTTCAGTCATAACTCGAATGTTGCCACGCCTTGAGGCCGATAAGCACCCGTCCCAATGTCGGCTAAAGTCCAATTTTGCATGCCCTCCCGCACTTTGCTGGCCCGCCCACCCCATGGCGAGTGCAAAACCCAAAGGAAGCCTGAACATGACAAGACCACAGCGCACGGTCATATTGGCCGCCCAAAATGCCGCCAACCGACTGGCCGACCGGCACACCCCGTTCGTCATGAACGACTGGTATGTGGCCGCTTTTGGCGACGAGATCAAGGCCCAATTACTGGCACGCACCTTGTTGGGGCGGCGCTTGGTGTTTTACCGAACCTCTGATAAGCGTGTGGTAGCGCTGGAAGACCGCTGCCCCCACCGCTCCATGCCCTTGTCTGCCGGCACATTGGTCCAAGACACCGTGGTTTGCGCTTATCACGGCTTTCGCTTTAACAGCGAGGGCGACTGCATTGAGGTGCCCTCGCAAGCCACTTGCCCTAAAAATGTGGGCATCAAGGCCTACCGCACGCTTGAACGTGGCCCGGTGGTTTGGATCTGGATGGGCGAGGCCGAAGAAGCCGATTTGTCCAAGTTGCCTGAACAAGACTGGATGGAAGACCGCCAATGGGAACATTCCAAAGGTTTTTTGAGCCTGCAGGCCAGCTACATCCGTCTGCATGAAAACCTGCTGGACCTGACGCATTTGAGCTTTTTGCACGCCAAGAGTTTTGGCACGCCCGACTATGCCAAGGCCGCTTTTGAAAGCGAGATCGGCGAGGGCCGTTTTGCTTTGTTGCGCAACGTGGTGCCCACCACCTTGCCCCCCGTGTGGGCGGTACCCACGGGCCTTACCGGACCGGGCCAAGCGGCCAGAATTGTGCGGTCTGAGTTCAAAAGCCTAGGCATGCATGAGGTGTCGGTGCGCTTTTACGACTGCCATTTGCCCGAGAACGAACGCCCCGAGTTCCAGATCCGCACCGCGCACATGCCCACCCCCGAAACCGCCACCACCACGCATTACTTCATCGTGCACGGCCGTGACTTTGCGCAATCTGATGCGGCCACCACCCGCTTCATGCACGACCAATTGTTTGTGGCTTTTAATGAAGATGTGGACGGACTGGCCCTGCAAGAGCAGGCCCTGGCCAACACGCCCGCCGAAGATTTGTACGAATTTTCAGTCGCATCGGACGCCCCTGCCGTTGCCATGCGCCGGTATGTGCTGGCACGGCAGCAAAAAGAGGCCGAGGCGAACAGTGCCGTGGCACTGCGCCCCTAATTTTTTATTAAGAACACAAATGCGCATGTGCCTGTGTCGTTAGAGGCATCAGGACATGGAGCGCCTGACCCCTTAATGTGAGGAAGACCACCACGCCAGGGGTGCCCACCGGACACCCGCTAAAATCACGGGTTTTCCAGAATACACCCCGGAGCTGAACCCCATGGCCAATCAACATCAAATGGCAAATGCCATCCGCGCTCTTTCGATGGACGCTGTTCAACAAGCCAATTCGGGGCATCCGGGCGCACCCATGGGCATGGCCGACATGGCGGTGGCGTTGTGGGGCGAACACCTGCAGCACAACCCCGGCAACCCTCATTGGGCCAACCGCGACCGCTTTGTGCTGTCCAACGGTCACGGCTCCATGCTGATTTATTCGGTGCTGCACCTGACGGGCTACAAGCTGCCGATGGATGAACTCAAAAACTTCCGCAGCCTGCACAGCAAAACTGCGGGCCACCCCGAAGTGGGCGTGACCCCGGGCGTGGAAACCACCACCGGCCCGTTGGGTCAAGGCATCACCAACGCCGTGGGCATGGCGCTTGCCGAAAAAATGCTGGCGGCTGAGTTCAACCAAGAAGGCCATGCCATCGTCAACCACCACACTTATGTGTTTTTGGGTGACGGTTGCCTGATGGAAGGCATCAGCCACGAAGCCTGCGCCCTGGCTGGCGCTTGGAAACTGAACAAACTGATTGCCCTGTATGACGACAACGGCATCTCGATTGACGGCCAAGTCGCCCCTTGGTTCATTGACAACACCCCCCAGCGCTTTGCCGCTTACGGCTGGAACGTGATTGACGCGGTCGATGGCCACGATGCGGCGGCCGTCTCGGCTGCCATTGCCTCAGCTAAACACAGCCCTGACAAACCCACTTTGATTGTTTGCAAAACCGCCATCGGCAAGGGCTCGCCTAACCGTGCGGGCACCTCCAAAGCCCACGGCGAGCCATTGGGTGCCGAAGAAATCAAGCTCACCCGCGAAGCCATCGGCTGGGCGGCTGAACCCTTCAAGATCCCCAAAGAAGTCTATGCAGATTGGGACGCTAAGCAAGCTGGCAAAGCCCGCGAAGCTTCCTGGAACACCGCTTTTGCCGCTTACAAAGCTGCATTTCCCGCCCAAGCCAAAGAGTTCGTGCGCCGCATGAAGGGCCAATTGCCCAAGAACTTCAACCAAGTCGCGTTTGATGCCGTGGTGGCCGCGCACACCAAAGGCGAAACCGTGGCCAGCCGCAAAGCCAGCCAATTGGCACTGGAAGCCTTCACGGCAGCGCTGCCCGAAATGCTGGGCGGCTCGGCCGACCTGACTGGCTCCAACCTGACCAACACCAAGAGCACCCCCGCCTTCCGCGTGAACTTGGCGGGCGATGTGGTCAAAACAGACACGGGCGCCATCGGGCGCCACATCAACTATGGCGTGCGCGAATTCGGCATGGCCGCCATCATGAACGGTGTGGCCCTGCATGGGGGTTACATCCCTTACGGCGGCACTTTCCTGACTTTCTCTGACTATTCACGCAACGCCATTCGCATGGCGGCCTTGATGAAGCAGCGCGTCATCCATGTCTTCACGCACGACTCGATTGGTCTGGGCGAAGATGGCCCGACCCACCAGTCCATCGAGCATGCGGCCAGCTTGCGCCTGATTCCGGGCCTGGATGTCTGGCGTCCGGCCGACACCGCTGAAACCACAGTGGCCTGGGCTGTGGCCTTGCAAAGCGCCAACCGCCCATCGGCCCTTTTGTTGAGCCGCCAAAACCTGGCCTACGCCCCCAAGAGCGACTTGGGCGACATCAGCCGAGGCGCTTATGTGTTGTCCGAGCCTGCGCATGTGGGCATCAAGAAAACCCACGGCGTGATCATTGCGACCGGCTCCGAAGTGCAACTGGCCCTGGCCGCCCAAAAGCTGCTGGCCGAGCGCAAGATTGGCGTTCGCGTGGTCTCTATGCCCAGCACCAACGTGTTTGACCGGCA
>CAMDXR010000028.1 GCA_945877725.1 Limnohabitans sp. Rim8 | reverse complement strand
CAGCTTTGCCAAAAGGCAATGCATCCAGACTCGCATCAGGCACGGCACCAACGCCAGCACCCCGGGGATAGCGCACCGCCACCGGATGGTTTTGCGCAAAGGCGGTACTGAGCAGTTGGCGACACTCACGTTCGTCCGCCGGGCAGGCCAGGCTCATGTTGGGGATGCAACGAATGTAGGCAATGTCATAGGCTCCGGCATGCGTCGCACCATCGGCACCGACCAGTCCGGCTCGATCTAGGGCAAACACCACCGGTAAATTTTGCAAAGCCACATCGTGGATCAGTTGGTCGTAGCCCCGTTGCAAAAAGGTCGAATAAATCGCTACCACCGGCTTGAGGCCCTCACAAGCCATACCGGCCGCAAAGGTCACGGCGTGTTGTTCGGCAATCCCCACGTCGTAGTAACGCTTGGGAAAACGCTGGTGAAACGCCACCATGCCGGAGCCTTCGCGCATGGCGGGCGTGATGCCGACCAAGCGCATGTCTTTTTCCGCCATGTCGCACAACCACTGGCCAAAAACTTGGGTAAACGTGGTTTTGGCAGGAGTGGTTGCCGCGACCAGGCCCACGCTGGGGTCAAATTTGCCAGGCCCGTGATAGGCCACAGGGTCAGCCTCGGCTTTTTCATAGCCCTGGCCCTTTTTGGTCACCACATGCAAGAACTGCGGGCCTTCCAGATGCTTGATGTTTTCCAGCGTCGGAATCAGGGAATCGAGGTCATGACCGTCAATGGGGCCGATGTAATTGAAGCCAAATTTTTCGAACAAGGTGGCAGGCACCACCATGCCTTTGGCATGTTCTTCGAGGCGTTTGGCCAGTTCGAACAATGGCGGAGCGTTCTTGAGCACATTTTTGGCCCCGGCTTTGGCCGCCGAGTAGAAACGGCCGCTCATCAGCTGAGCCAAATAACGGTTCAGGGCTCCCACGGGGGGGCTGATCGACATGTCGTTGTCGTTCAGGATCACCAGCAGTTTGCACTCTTCAACGCCCGCGTTATTCAGCGCCTCAAAGGCCATGCCTGCGGTCATGGCCCCGTCGCCAATCACGGCAATCGAGTGGCGAGATTCGCCTTTTTGGCGGGCCGCCACAGCCATGCCAAGCGCCGCAGAAATGCTGGTCGAGGAATGGGCTGTGCCAAAGGTGTCGAATTCGCTTTCATCCCGCCGGGGAAAGCCGGACAAGCCCCCCAGTTGGCGCAAAGTGGGCATGCGCTCGCGACGACCGGTCAGTATTTTGTGTGGATAAGTTTGGTGACCGACATCCCAAACAATGCGGTCCTCAGGGGTGTTGAAAACGTAATGCAAGGCGACGGTGAGCTCAATCGTTCCCAAATTGGAGCTCAAGTGGCCCCCGGTTTTGGAGACGTTGTCAAGGACGCAGTGGCGCAACTCGTCGGCCAGACCGGGCAACTCTGAACGAGACAAGCGACGCAGGTCTGCGGGCAGGTTAATGGATTGAAGTAAAGCAGTCATAAATTAGTTGTTTCTTTGTACCACCATCGCAGCCAAGGCACGCAATGCCCCCAATCGGGAGTCGGACAAACCGGTCTCCACCAAAGCCTGCATCGCCTCGGCGGCCAATGCATCGGCGTAGTTTTTAGCAGCCTCCAGCCCCATCAGCGCCACATACGTCGGTTTATCTGCCGCAACATCCTTGCCCGCAGTCTTGCCCAAGGTGGCCGAATCGGCGGTCACATCCAGCACATCGTCGATCACTTGAAAGGCCAAGCCCAGTGCTTGGCCAAAGCGGGTCAAGGCCCCCAGCACCTGTTCAGAGACCCCGGGCACGCACTTGGCCCCCATTTGCACGCTGCACAACAACAAAGCACCCGTTTTGAGTCGGTGCATCTGGCGCAACTGGTCTTCCGTCAGGCTATGCCCGACACTGGCCAGATCAATCGCTTGGCCACCGGCCATCCCCAGGTAACCCGAGGCCCGGGCCAACAATCCGACGCAAACCGCTTGAACCGAGGGGGGGACTGTGCCGTCTTGGGGTGTCAGCATTTCGAATGCCAAAGTTTGCAAAGCATCACCGGCCAACAAGGCTTGCGCCTCGCCAAACTGAACATGGACCGTGGGTTTGCCGCGCCGCAACACGTCGTTGTCCATGCAAGGCATGTCGTCGTGCACCAGCGAATAAGCATGGATCAACTCAATGGCGCAGGCGGCTCGCAAGGCAGCCGACCCTTGCAAACTGTCCCCCACGGCTTCGGCCGTTGCCAACACCAGCAGAGGCCGCAAGCGCTTGCCACCGTCGAGCACGGCATAACGCATGGCCTGACCCAATTCGGCAGGTGCATCCTGCTGAATCCCCTCAGACAAGGTCATTTCGATGCGGTCCAGATGCGTTTGCATCCAGGTTTTCAACTCAAAAGAGCTCATGACCCGCTCCAGGGTTTGAGTTGCCCACCGTCCAAAACCTGAATTTGATCCTCTACCGCCTTGAGTTTGTCCCTGCAAAAAGCCAATAAAACGGCCCCTCTCTGATAACCACTCAGCAACTGGTCCAAGGGCATCTGTCCAGACTCCAATTGCCCCACCAACAGCTCCAACTCTGTTAAAGCTGCTTCATAGGTGGCAGGTAACGGGGGCAAATGGGGGTCAGTGAGTTCCGGTTTGGCAGCCTTGGACATGAGGAATTCCGCGAAAAAAGCCAATTCTAGGCGCTAAGTCGGGGTCAAACCCTTGCTTGACCTGGTGACTAACGCCGCCCGACAACATTACCTGATTTTTGTGGGGTGTGTGTCACAACAGGCCAGCGACCAGAGGCCTCCGGGTTAGAATTCGCCTTCATCGGCAGGATTTACCTGTCATTTTTTTGCGCGGTTTTTTCGAATTCAGCGCTTTGTTCCTGCCCCTTCATAGGGGGAGTCTCTAGGTCAGGTCACCCATGTCTGATTTAAGTCTTCAACTGCAGCAGGCCGCAAGCCAACTACCAGTTTCAACTTATTTCGATGAAGCGCTGTTTCAGCGCGAATTGAACACGCTCTTTCGGCAAGGTCCCCGCTATGTGGGCCACCAGCTGGCGGTGCCCCATCCGGGCGATTATTACGCCCTGCCCCATGAAAATGAGGGCCGCGCCTTGGTGCGCAACACCTTGGGAGGGGTGGAGTTGATCTCCAACGTGTGCCGTCACCGCCAAGCGGTCATGCTCAAGGGCAAAGGCAACCTTTCCATGCAGCAAAAGGGAAGTGCTGGCGGTAACATCGTCTGCCCCCTGCACCGTTGGACCTATGCCCCCGATGGCCAATTATTGGGGGCCCCCCATTTTTCGCAAGACCCCTGCCTCAACCTGAACAACTACAAGTTGCGCGATTGGAACGGTCTGCTTTTTGAAGACAATGGTCGTGACATTGCCGCCGATCTGGCGGGCATGGGCCCCCGTTCGCAGCTTGATTTTTCGGGCTACGCACTCGACCGGGTCGAATTGCATGAGTGCAACTACAACTGGAAAACCTTCATTGAGGTTTACCTTGAGGACTACCACGTAGGCCCCTTCCACCCGGGTTTGGGCCAATTTGTCACCTGTGACGATCTGAACTGGGAGTTCATGGAACACTATTCGGTGCAAACCGTCGGGGTGTCCAGTGGTTTTGGCAAACCTGGTTCTGACACTTATAAAAAATGGCACGAGGTGTTGCTCAAGTACCGCAACGGCCAAATGCCTGAGCGCGGGGCCATTTGGCTCACTTATTACCCCCACATCATGGTCGAGTGGTATCCGCATGTTTTGACGGTTTCAACGCTGCACCCTATCAGCCCCCACAAAACACTCAATCAGGTGGAGTTTTATTACCCCGAAGAGATCGTCGCGTTTGAGCGGGAATTTGTGGAGGCCCAGCAAGCGGCTTACATGGAAACCTGCATCGAAGACGACGAGATTGCCGAGCGCATGGATGCAGGCCGAAAAGTGCTACTGGCGCGTGGCGACAACGAAGTGGGGCCTTACCAAAGCCCCATGGAAGATGGCATGCAGCACTTCCACGAGTGGTATCGCAAGCAAATGAACGCGCTCTGATCGGTTCACTCGGGATGCAAGCCTCGTGGATGATCCTGGCATCGCTGTTTTTTGCATCGATGGGTGTTTGCATCAAATTCGCATCAACCCACTTTCACACCTTCGAACTGGTGTTTTACCGTGGGCTGATTGGCATCGTGTTCATGACCGCCCTCTGCGCCAGCCAGAAAGTGTCTCTAAAAACCCCGATTCCACTCATGCATGTTTGGCGTTCGGTCGTGGGGGTGTCTTCTCTGATCGCTTGGTTTTACGCCATTGCCCACTTGCCATTGGCCACGGCCATGACCCTCAATTACATGAGCGGTGTCTGGGTGGCCGCCTTTTTGGTGGGCGGAACCTTGGTGATGGGTCGCGCAGAAGAGATGCCCCGGCAGGGCCCTGTGGTGCTCACCGTCATCGCCGGCTTCATGGGTGTGGTCATGATATTGCGCCCCACCATTGAGCAAAACCAATTGTTTGCGGGCGTCATTGGCTTGCTGTCTGGCTTGGGGGCGGCCCTGGCCTATCTCCAAGTGGCCGCCCTGGGCAGGCTGGGAGAACCCGAGTCACGCACCGTGCTTTACTTTTCAGTCGGCACAACCCTCACGGGTGCCGTAGCGATGGCTTTTGTCGGGCCCAGCGATTGGGTCTGGCCCCATGTGCTTTGGTTGTTGCCCATTGGGGTGCTGGCCGCTTTGGGCCAGCTTTGCATGACCAAGGCTTACACCAGTGGGGCCACCTTGGTGGTGGCCAACTTGCAATATTCGGGTATCGTGTTTGCGGCGCTTTATGGTCAATTTTTATTTGACGACCAAATTCCACTGATCGGTTGGGCAGGCATGCTGCTGATCATTGCCAGTGGTTTTGCCGCCACCGCCTTGCGCAACCGCGCCCTGCCCCGAGCGCCCGCCGAAGAACACTGACCCAGGAGATTTCACCATGTACAACTTGCTCATGACGGCGACCGAATTGCTGCAACTGCAAAAGCAAGGCACGCCATATGCCGTGCTGGATTGCAGCTTTGACCTGATGAAGCCCGAAATGGCCAACAGTTTTTATGAATCCGTCCACATCGCAGGGGCCTTGCCTGCCAGCTTGGACAAAGACCTGAGCACCCACGACCCGGCTCTGGCCGTGAACGGGGGGCGGCATCCCTTGCCACAAAGGGAATCGGTGGCGCAATGGCTGGGCAGTTTGGGCATTTCAAATGACATGCAAATTGTGGTCTACGACCGCAACAAAGGCCATTATTGCGGGCGTTTGTGGTGGATGCTGAAATGGCTTGGACATGACGCCGTGGCCGTGCTTGATGGCGGTTTGCAAGCCTGGGAAGATGCTGGCGGTGAGCTTGCCACAGGCCCGGCCAGTCCAGTAGCACCTGCGCACTTTGCACTCAAAACACCCTTGCGGACCCTGATATTGATAACTGAGGTGGCTGCAAACTTGGGCAAATCTTCACAACTGGTCGTGGATGCGCGAGCTGGTGCCCGATACCGGGGCGAAACGGAGCCTCTTGATCCTGTGGCAGGTCATATTCCAGGGGCGCTGAACCGCCCTTTCACAGAAAATTTCAATCCGGATGGCCGTTTCAAGCCTGCAGAAGTCCTCAAAACCGAATGGGACAAGCTGCTGGCAGGTCGCCCCGCAGCCAGCGTGGTCCACCATTGCGGCAGCGGCGTGACCGCCGTGCCCAACCTGATCGCCATGGAATTGGCCGGATTTGGCCCTACGGCACTGTATGCAGGCAGCTGGAGTGAGTGGTGCCAAAACCCATATCTGCCCTGCGCCCAAGGCTGAACGCCTTTTTATAGCCTCTTCAGTGGTTGTGCCCGGCCATTGCGCTGACCAACAACACCATGCCCATGCCCACACCCAGCCAGAATATCTGGGCCGCCGTTTCTAGCGCTGAAAGGCGTTTTTGTAATTGGGGTATCAGGTCGGCCAGTGCCACATAGATAAAGCTGCTGCTGGCCACCACCAGAAAATAGGGCAGCCAATCGCGCAAGGCATCCACCAGCACATAGCCGACTGCGCCGCCAAAAGCCGTGATGGCCCCCGCCATGGAAACTTTGACGATGGCCGCCTGGCGGCTGCTGCTGCCTTGCCGCAAAACAGCCAAGTCGCCCATGTGATGCGGCACCTCGTGCGCCATCACTGCCAAAGCGGCAATCACCCCAAGGCGTGTGTCGGCAATAAAAGCCGAGGCGATCAAAATACCATCGCCAAAACAATGCACGCTGTCCCCGGCCAGCACGGCCCATTGACCTCGGGGCAGCGCATCGGGTGAGCGCGTCACCGCGCTGTGCGAATGTGAATGCGCTTCTGATGGGACGGGGTCATGCCCATGAGTGTGAACGTGCCCATGCCCATGACTGTGCCCGTGATCAGAATCCGCATGGCCATGGTGGTGCTCATGCCCGTGGTGCCACAACTCCGCCTTGTCGAGCAAAAAGAAAAACACCAAGCCCAACAGCAAGGTCAAGAACAAGGCATGAGCCCCCGCCTCGCTCTCAAAGGCCTCAGGCAAAAGGTGCAAAAAAGACGTGGCCAGCAATGCGCCTGCGGCCATGCTGAGCATGTGCTGGGTGTAGCGGCTCAAAATACCGAAACTTAACCAAGCGGCCACCCAGACACTGCCAATGCCCGCCACCAAGGTGCCCATCAAAATCGCCAATAAAGTCATTATTTTTCCCGGGATGCAAGTCATCCCAAAAGAAACCGCCCCGAAGGGCGGTCGCTGCATTCAAAAAATCAGGCCACACCGTGGCGTTTCAGCCAAGCCAGCAAACGCTGCCACCCATCCTCCGCCGCCTCTTTTCTGAAGCTTGGACGGTAATCGGCATGAAATGCGTGCGGGGCATCAGGATAAACCACAAATTCACTGGCTTTGGCCATTGCAGGGCCTCCCGCCAGCGAAGCCTTCATCTTATCAACCGTGTCAAGGGGAATACCCGTGTCAGCGGCACCGTACAAGCCCAACACCGGAGCCTTCAAATTGCCTACCAAGGCCAATGGGTGGCTGGGAGTCTGTGCGGTGGCGTTACCCACCAAGCGGCCATACCAGGCTACACCCGCCTTGAGCTTGGGTTGGTGCGCCGCATAAAGCCACGTTATTCGACCGCCCCAGCAAAAACCAGTAATAGCCAATTTATTGGCATCGCCACCGTTGGCGGCAGCCCAAGCCACGCAACCGTCCAAGTCGGTCATGACTTGCGCATCGGGCACCTTGGAGATCACCTCGGCTTGCAATTTTGCGATTTCACCATAAGAAGAAGCATCTCCCTGGCGCACAAACAACTCGGGCGCAATCGCCAGATACCCGGCTTGGGCCAAACGCCGTGTGACGTCGGCAATGTATTCGTGGACGCCAAAAATTTCCGAAATGACCAGCACCACGGGCAAGCCCGTTTTACCAGCGGGGGCACTGCGGTAAACGGGCATTTTGAAGCCATTTACCTCAATCGTCACCTCCCCTGTGACCAAGCCGGTCGAAGGGGTTTTGATTGCGGATTGGGCCATGATGGGCAGGGCAGCTGCGGCATAGCCGACACCGAATGCGGCTTTCAGGGCCACCCGGCGAGAAGGGCCGTTGGCCCCAATGTGTCCGCCCAGCAGGGCTTGCGTGTCTTCAATCAGATTGTTGTTCAAGGCGTGTCTCCAGGTCATTTATGGCGGGGGGTCTATCTTGGCATAAGCGCTTTGGGGCTGCACACGCCGGGAGATTTACACTGCTGGAATGTCTTCCCCCTCCCCCGTTCTGCCTGTTTTGTATTCATTCCGGCGCTGCCCTTATGCCATGCGGGCACGGTTGGCTTTGCATGCCTGCGGGGTGGCTTATGAGCACCGCGAAGTGGTTTTGAAAAACAAACCCGCTCAACTGCTACAGGCTTCTCCCAAGGGCACCGTGCCCGTTTTATGCTTACCTAGTGAACCCGACGGGCCATCGGCCAGGGTCATTGAACAAAGCCTGGACATCATGTTGTGGGCGCTTAGCCAACACGACCCCTGCGGCTGGTTGCCCGAAACAGATGCAGCCCTGTCCACGGCTTTGGGCCTGATCGCTCACAACGATGGGCCTTTTAAAGAGCAACTGGACCGCTACAAGTACCCCAATCGCTCTGGACTGGTCAGTGGAACACCCGACCGCGACCAAGCATCGCTTTGGTTACAGCAACTTAACCAATTGCTGCAAATCCAAAATTACCTGACCGGCCCTCGCTTTGGTCTGTCCGATGCGGCAATTGCCCCCTTTGTAAGGCAATACGCACACACCGATCCGGGTTGGTTTGAGGCACAAGCCTGGCAAGCTTTGCGCCAATGGCTGGCCGCATTTGAGGCGTCTGACGACTTCGCAGCCATCATGAAAAAGCACCCCCCTTGGTCGGACCCGGCACCCCTCAGTGGGCTTGCTCCCAATTAGGGCCCACGCCTACTTCGGCCAGAAGCGGTACTTTCAGGTCGGCAACACTGGCCATGATGCGCGGCACTTCGGTTTTGACCCAGTCAATTTCAGACTCAGGCACTTCAAATACCAGTTCATCGTGCACCTGCATGATCACGCGGGTGCTTTTTTGCTGCTCATCCAAGGCTTTTTGCACCGCCACCATGCTCAACTTGATCAAGTCAGCCGCCGTGCCCTGCATCGGCGCATTGATGGCGGCCCGCTCAGCGCCAGCGCGGCGCGGGCCATTGGGGCTGTTGATTTCGGGCAGCATCAAACGGCGACCAAACACGGTCTCTACATAGCCCTGGGCTTTGGCTTGCTCACGGGTGGCGTCCATGTAGTGCTTGACGCCCGCAAAACGATCGAAATAACGCGATATATAGTTTTTTGCGGCCGTGTTGTCGATGCCCAGCGCCTTGGCCAATCCAAAAGCACTCATGCCGTAAATCAGGCCAAAGTTGATGGTTTTGGCATAGCGTCGCTGCTCGCTCGACACGGTGTCGGGGGTCAGGCCAAACA
This sequence comes from Limnohabitans sp. Rim8, assembly GCA_945877725.1. GTDB lineage: Bacteria > Pseudomonadota > Gammaproteobacteria > Burkholderiales > Burkholderiaceae_C > Limnohabitans_A. The sequence goes on along the minus strand of CAMDXR010000028.1, from coordinate 7,615 downwards.
CCTCGGCAGCGGTGGCGCGGTGCACATCCAGCCCCTCACGAAAAGCTTTGAGCAAGGCGGCATCATCACTCAAGTGCGCCATGATGCGCAGTTCGATCTGGCTGTAATCGGCGCTGGCGATCACAGTGCCGGCTGGGGCCACAAAAGCCTCGCGCACCTTGCGACCCTCGGCCGTGCGCACCGGAATGTTTTGCAAATTGGGCTCGTTGCTTGACAACCGCCCGGTCACGGCCACGGCCTGCGCGTAATGCGTGTGCACCCTGCCGGTGCGTGGGTGCGCCATTTGCGCCAGTTTGTCGGTGTAAGTGCCCTTGAGCTTGGACAAACTGCGGTGCTCCAGAATTCGGGCCGGCAAGGGGTAGTCTTCGGCCAGTTTTTCGAGCACCTCTTCGTCGGTGCTGCGAGCACCCGTCGCGGTTTTCTTGATCACTGGCAAACCCAGCTTGTCAAAAAATATCTCACCCAATTGTTTAGGGCTGGCCAAGTTAAAAGGCTGGCCCGCGATGTCATAGGCTTCCAATTCGAGCTGCACTATGCGCTCGCCCAAAGCTTGGCTTTGGGCGGCCAGAGTGGGCGCATCAATCAATACGCCGTTGCGCTCAATCCGAAAAAGGGCCTCGCTGGTGGCAATTTCCAGCGCATAAATGCTTTTTAGCCCCGCTGCTGCCTCAATTTGCGGCCACAAAACCCCATGCACGTCCAGGCACAGGTCAGCGTCTTCGCACGCGTAATGCGAGGCTTTGTCCACATCCACTTGCGCAAACGGGATCTGGTGCGCGCCTTTGCCGCACAGGTCTTCGTAGTGAATGCCTTTGCGGCCCACATGTCGCTCCGCCAAGTTGGCCAGTCCGTGTGGCTTGTGCACTTCGAGCACATAACTCTCCAACATGGTGTCGTGGGCATAACCCCGAACCTCAATGCCGTGGTTGGCAAACACATGCCGGTCATATTTAATGTGCTGGCCCAGCTTGAGGTGGGCGGGGTTCTCCAGCCAAGGCTTGAGCCTGGCCAACACCTCGGCCAGTGGCAACTGCGCCGGGGCACCGGGTCCGTTGTGTGCCAAGGGAATATAGGCGGCCTCGCCGGGCAACACGCTCAGCGAAACGCCCACAATCTCAGCCCTCATGGCATCAAGTGAGGTGGTTTCGGTGTCAATGGCGGTCAAACCGGCTTGCTCAATGCGTGACATCCAAGCGTCAAACGTGGCCCAGTCGAGCACCGTGGTGTATTTCAAATCACCTTGCACCGCGCTGGCTGCGTTGTCCAGTGCCGCAGGCGTGGTCGCATCGTCCGATTCCGGTTCGCCAAACAAATCCCCCATTCCGCTGTCTTTGGCCTTGCTGGCGGGCTTGGCTTTGGCTTGCGCGCCCGGTACAGACACCGTTCCAACCATGGACTGCACCAAGCCACGGAATCCATAGGTCTGGTAAAAATCAAGCAAACCTTGGTTGTCAGGCTGTGCCAAATGCAAATAGTCCAAAGACGGCATGTCCGGCACCCAGCCATTCAAGTCGCAATCGGTCTTGATGGTGAGCAATTTGCGTCCCGTGGGCAACCAGCCAATCGCCTGGCGCAGGTTTTCCCCGGCCACGCCCTTGATCTCGTCGGCATGGGCAACCAAATTGTCGAGCGAGCCATATTCTTGCAACCACTTGGCCGCAGTCTTAGGCCCGACTTTGGCCACTCCGGGCACGTTGTCCACCACATCGCCCACCAGTGCTTGGTAGTCCACCATCAGGCGGGCTGGCACCCCAAATTCGGCCTCAACCCCGGCCAAATCCCGACGCTTGCCATTCATGGTGTCGATGATGGTGATGTGCTCGTCCACCAATTGCGCCAAATCCTTGTCGCCACTGGACACGATCACCTCAATGCCCTGGGCCGAGGCGGCATAGGCCAGTGTGCCAATCACGTCATCGGCCTCAACCCCCGGTACATCCAGCACCTTCCAGCCAAGCAGTCGCACCAACTGGTGAATAGGCTCAATCTGCGCCCGCAAATCGTCGGGCATGGGGCTGCGGTGCTGCTTGTATTCGGGGTAAATTTCATCCCGAAAAGTCGGACCTTTGGCATCAAACACGCAAGCCGCATAAACCGCTGGCACGTCCTTGCGCAAGCGCTCCATCATGTTGATCATGCCGCGAATGGCCCCCGTAGCCGGGCTGGAGGGGTCACCCGGCACGGCCCGCAGGTCGGGCATGGCATGAAAAGCCCGGTAAAGGTAACTGGACCCATCCACCAGCAGCAAAGTGGGTTTGGGGCTGGAAATGGGGGTGGAAGGTTCAGGTTTCGTATCGCTCATGCCCCAATTGTGCATGGGCTTGTTCAGGGTCTTGTGCCGTGCCGGAAATTTTCACTCATCCAACATGACTGAATATTCGGCTGAGCGCCGAAACAATATTTTTGAGTTTGCCCCCTGGCTTACCAGTCATACCTCAAGCGGAGTGATGACAAAACAGGGGCAGCCAATCGACGATCCGTGCTGAGCTCCAAGCGCCACGAAAAATGCGGGGGCCACTTGCCCTGCACGCCAACACTCCAATTATCAGTTTGCACGGTTTGCACCCACCACTCTTGGTTGCCCCATGCCTGTCCATAGCGCAAACGCCAGCGCGTAACAGCACCCACACCCATTAAACCGGGCTGCAGCCCGGCAATAGCTGCGGGCTGCCAGTTCAACTGCCAAACCAAGGGCAATCGCTCCGTTTTAGCTCGCCAGCCGTAATCACCGCTGAGAGAAGGAACATCGGACACTTGCAATTCACCCGCAATGGCATCTACCTGATACGTGCGCCTTGAAGTGTGCAAGGTGCTGAACCGCAGGTAACTCAGCAAGTTGCGAGCATCAAGCGCCAAAGTTCCACTTGCCAGCTGCCAGTGGGCCTTCAAATCCAGCCCGGCGCCCCAGCCTAAATCGGGTTTTTCGTTCACGAGAAAGCCGTAATTTCTCGTCCCGTCTCGAAGTAAACGGCCGGTCAAATGGTTGGTGTTGGTGCTGTTATTCAAGCGAAACTCTGCCTGAGAATGTTGGTAGTCGTGAATTTTCAAAAAATGCGGTCGCCACTCAACTTCCAGCTTTCCCAGCTGCAAAGTGTCCAACACATCTTGCCGATAACCCAAGCCCAAAACACTGGCATTCAAGGTCCAAGTTTGCGCGTTGATCCCAAAATATCCTGGGCGGTTCAAATCGAGTGTTTGCCCGACCTCGTCTTGCGCAGCCAGCAACAGCGCATTGCTGTTCCCCTGAAAATAAGCTTGTCGCGTCTGCCCCAGCCACCATTCGGCGCGCTCAGTCCGCAAAGCCAGCCCCGCATCAACACGCAAAACGGCCCCGGTTTGCCGACTGTTTGGTTCCAGCTTTTCCGGCAACCAATGTTGGGCCTTCAGTTGCCCTGCGGTGGCCAGACTTTCAGCCTCCAAATAGGCGACACCTTGTGCCCCCGCGTTACACGCAGCGCTAACGAAAAAAAGGGCCAGCAATTGCTGACCCTTTTGACGTTTCACACCACCATCAGTACAAAGAAACTTCTTTGCCATCGATGCTCAACACGCTGTTGGCAATGGTGCCCACTTTGAGGGAGCCCTTAAAAATATCCCCCACCACTTTGCTGCCTGATTTTTTCAGCGTGGCTGTGTAAGTGTTGTCGTTTGATGCCAAAGAGATCGACGATGCACAGCGCCAGATGTTTTCTTGCTCACACCATTGATTGTCGATTTTTACATTATTGGCGCTTTCAACCATGAGCATACTCAAATTGATGGTACTGCTGCCCGACTTGATGGTGCTTGTCAGCGTTTTCTTTGTCCATTCGTTGAATGTCTGATTTGCGCTGATGCTCATCTTGTCGGTCAATTTAACGGTCAAAGCAACCGCATTTTTCTCAAAATTATCGGCTGTTGATATCGCGCCAGGATTACTTTCTGGCATTGCACTCAGGGCCAAGTCCAGAGACAGTAAATTGACATTTTTGACTTGGGCATCAAGTTTGAGAATGGCTTTGGTCACAAAACTTTCGTTGTCTTCATAAGTATTCGTGTAATTTTGATTGCCCACATTGAAAGTTTCGGTCCGCGTAGATGAAACACCGTAGCCTTCGACCTGAAGTTCGCCACTCAACTTGTCGCCCTCTTGCCCGGTGATGCTTAAACCGCCCACAACAGAAAACGATTCCTTGGCAGTGTTTGTTCGGTCAATATTGATGACTACGTTTGTCAACGCCAAAACCAACTGAGTCGGCGCGGCCGTCGAAGTCAACATTTGTTGATCAAACGCTGTAATTGCCCCGCTCACATTGACCGTTAATTTCGGATCTTGGCCAATTAATGCAAATTTCAAACTGTTTGAAGAAAAAGTTGCTTGCTTCGTTATGGAGTTTTTGACTTCCAAACCAGTAATCGATACTGAAGACGCTGACCCCGTGACGTTAGCCGTCAATTCACTGCCTTTGTACAAGCCAGTCAGTTTGTAACCGCCTACATTTGGGGTCCAAGTAAATCCAGAATTAAGGGTGCCCGTACACACAAATGGCGTACCAATCTCGCAGTTGTCATTTATTTGAGTCGACAAAGCGTTCAGAATTTCGGTACTGCCCAATGCCGCATCTTTGTAGCGTGTACTCAAGTCGGTCTTCGCTGCAGTCAACTGGTCTTTAGCTGCCTTGAAGCCATCGCGCATGGTTTTTACAAAGGCATCCAAACCATTGATGTCTTTCAAATCCGCTGATGAAAGGTATTCACTCTTAATGTCAGGAGTCCTGGTGAAAGTGATATTCGCAACCTGACTTGCCACTGTATCTTTCAACTTGGATTGCGCGATCAAGACCAACTCGGTGCGTTTTGCTTGAAGTGCTATGACTCTATCAGGCGCAAGCTGAGCTGAACCCGTCTCGGTCAAAGTGACATTTGCACCCGATCCAATGGCATTGACTTGACACTGAATTTTGCAATTTGTGTCCTCGTTGGCCTTTGATGCAACCCCTGCCATCAATACGTGAAACTCTTTCATGTCTGCGGCTTTGGCCACAGGCTTAACCGTGAAAGGATCGTCTGTTCCTCCCGCCAATCCTTTTGCAATTTGTTTACCGGCAGCAAACGCATCGGGTGTCAGTCCTACCAAATTATTGGTTTTTTTGTCTTTTGCGCCTTCGGCAATCTGTACTGCCACATCGGTCAATGCGTTGATCTGAACAACAACTTCATTCTGCAAGTCAGAGACGAAACTCCGCAGTTTCAAGTCTTTGACGGAAATTTCTTTGAAACTGCCATCGGCATTGACCTGGCTTTCATCCAACATGGTAGTTCCAGCCACCGCCTCAACCTGAACCACGATGGGGTTAGTGCTTTTAGATAGGCTGAAGGAATAAGCACCGTTGCTGTCAGTTGTGACAGTTTGCAATGCCTGACTGGACATCACGCCATTGCTCACCGCATAGGCAGAAACCTTGGCATTCTTCAATATGCCTTTGGCAGCTTGACCGCTCAAACTCACGTTACCTGCTGACGGATCAAGCTTGTCACCACCCACATCACCGCCACCACCGCACCCGGCAAGCGCCAGGATTACCAATGTGAGCATTTTATTTTTTATTTTTATATTCATAAAACCCTTTTATAGCTAATTAAAAATAAGATTGAATTCTACATTTCCAAATCATGGATGACTGATGATTTAAGCCAATTGCTCTGCGCATCCCATAAATCGGGCATGACCATCAACATCGGTTAAAGGTCAGTAGAGATCCCTCCACAAGCTAAGCAACCGACCCACACAACTGAAAATTCGCAGGTGTTAATTCGTTGCAATTGCTGTAAGCAATTGCGCGCCCAAAATGGACACACAACGGCCAGGCTCTAGTGCAAATATCGCGCCGAGCTTGGCTATTTACTGAAAAACTTCAAAGTCATGCCCAACAAACGCCCCGAATACAAGGCGCTGCTGGACTGAACTGAAATTGCCCTTCAGCCAAGCCCGTTGGCTAAAGTACAAATTTCATGCCCCCTACAATGCACATGTTTTGTTCTTACACGCCCGAGCAAGGGCTAACCAATCGATCCCATGGCGGTATTCACCGAAGTTACCCAAGCTCAGGCCGATGACCTGATGCAGTCCCTGAACCTGGGCCCACTCCGCGCTTTGCGAGGCATAGAGGGCGGGATTGAAAACACCAACTACTTTGTCACCACCGATCAAGGTGAGTACGTACTGACTTTATTTGAGCGCTTGACTCGCGAGCAATTGCCCTTTTATCTGCATTTGATGAAACACCTGGCCGGACGCGGGATTCCAGTCCCCGACCCGGCGGCTGACCGCGACGGCGACATCTTGCATTCAGTCTCCGGCAAGCCAGCTGCCGTGGTCAACAAACTGCTGGGCAAGAGCCAACTGCAACCCCAGGCCGTGCATTGCGCCGCAGTGGGCAGCATGCTGGCCCGCATGCATCTGGCCGGAGCAGACTACGCCCGAACCCAAGCTAATTTACGCGGCTTGCCTTGGTGGAACGACACAGCACCGGTCGTTTTGCCCCACCTGGACCCTGCGCAGGCCAGCCTTTTGCAGAGCGAACTGGCGTATCAAAACCACATTGCCCAGAGCCCGGCCTACTCAGCGCTTCCCCGAGGCCCCGTGCATGCCGATCTGTTTCGCGACAACGTGATGTTTGAAGGCGAGCAACTGACCGGGTTTTTTGATTTTTACTTTGCCGGCGTCGACACTTGGTTGTTTGACTTGGCGGTGTGCCTGAACGACTGGTGTATTGACTTGCCCACCGGCGAGCATGTTGCTGAACGCGCCCAAGCCATGCTGCGCGCCTATAACCAGGTTCGACCGTTAGGGTCGGCCGAACGCGAATTGCTGCCTGCCCTTTTGCGCGCGGGGGCTTTGCGTTTTTGGATTTCAAGGCTGTGGGATTACCATCTGCCCCGCGAAGCCGCCATGCTCACGCCCCACGACCCCACCCACTTCGAACGGGTATTGCGCCAGCGGGTCAATCACCCTGTCATTGTTTCTGCCATTGTCTGACACCATGAACCTGCAAATTGTTCCCGCCCGCACTGGCCTTCATTGGGCAATTCAAGGGGTACGCACGTTCTGGCGCCAGCCTTTGGCCATGTCGGGCTTGTTTTTTCTGTTCATGGCCACGGCCTCGGTGATTTCCATGGTGCCTTTTATCGGTGGCGCTTTGGCCTTGGTGGTGCTGCCAGCCCTGACGCTGGGCATGATGGCGGCCACGCAAACGGCGGCGCAAGGCAAATTTCCCATGCCCGGCATTTTGTTTTCCGCACTCAAGGCCAGCCCCCAGAGAAAAGTCATGCTGCATTTGGGCGGTTGGTACGCGATGCTGTTCTTGGGGGTCATGCTGGTTTCCATGTTGGCCGACGGCGGCACCTTTGCCAAAGTCTATTTCGGTGGTGCGCCGATGACCCCTGAGCTGGTCAAGACCGACTCTTTTCAGACGGCCTTGTGGGTCTCAATGGTCTTGTACATCCCTGTGTCCATGATGTTTTGGCATGCCCCAGCCTTGGTTTATTGGCATGGGCTGAGCGCCGGTAAAAGTCTGTTTTTCAGCCTCGTGGCCTGCTGGCGAAACCTGAAGGCGTTTTCGGTTTACATCTTGGT
>CAMDXR010000027.1 GCA_945877725.1 Limnohabitans sp. Rim8 | reverse complement strand
TGGAAGCGATTTGCAGTGCCTGCAGCTACGCCGGTGCTGCTCAATGTCAGCGTGATTGCGGCGGCTTGGTTTTTATCCCCTTGGCTTGCCCGTCAAGGGGTAGAGGCCATTTATGCATTGCCGGTCGGCGTGATGGTGGGGGGCTGTTTGCAGCTGGCTGTGCAGATTCCGGCGTTGGCCCGCCTGGGTTTATTGCCTCGGCTGGGCATGGGTCCTGCAGCGGTCAAAAAAGCCTGGGCCAATCCGGCCACTCGCAACATTTTGCGTCTGATGGCGCCTGCCTTGTTAGGCGTTGGCGTGGCGCAAATCTCGTTGTTGATCAACACCCAAATTGCTTCTTATTTGGCCCCCGGCAGTGTCAGTTGGTTGACCTACGCCGACCGACTCATGGAGTTTCCAACCGCCATGTTGGGCGTGGCCTTGGGCGTGGTGCTGATGCCGCAACTGGCAGCAGCCAAAGCCACGGGTGACACCGAACGTTACGCCGCCATGCTCGATTGGGGCTTGCGCCTGGTTTTGTTGTTGGCCTTGCCGTGTGCGGCAGCTTTGCTGGTGTTTTCACAGCCACTGGTGTCTGTGCTTTACCACTACGGTGCCTTTACCGACCGCGATGTCCAGCAAACCACTTTGGCCCTGACGGGCTACGGTGTGGGTCTGCTGGGCTTGGTGGCGATCAAGGTATTGGCACCTGGTTATTACGCCAGTCAAGACATTCGTACCCCTGTGCGCATCGCGGTGGTGGTGCTGGTCTTAACCCAGTTGTTCAACCTGGTGTTGGTGCCTTATTTGGCGCATGCAGGGCTGGCGCTTTCGATTGGTTTGGGAGCCTTGGTTAATGCGGGCTGGTTGTTGGTTGGCTTGCTGCGGCGCGGCAGTTACAAGCCTCAACCCGGGTGGTTGCGCTTTGTCTTGCAGGTGGCGTTGGCCACGGGTTTGCTGACCCTGTTGCTGGGCTTTGCGGCACACGAGTTGCCCTGGGTGGCCTTGCGGCAAAATGCCTGGACTCGCATCGCTTGGATGGTCTTGATCATGGCGACCTCGGCAATGGTTTATTTTGGGACTTTATGGGTCACAGGTTTGCGCTTGAAAGCCTTTTTGAAGCGTTGAAAATACTGTTAATTTGATGAACTTTAATTTTCTCCCGCCGACACCCTTGGAATACTTTGCCAGCTTGGTGCAAAGTGACACGGGCTTGCCGCTGCTTGAGGCGGCGACCAGTTTGGCGCAAGACGAGGAGCCTGCGCTGGATGTGCAGCATGTGCTGGACGATGTGGCCCGCTTGCTCAAAAAAATAAATCTGCGCCTGCCCCCTCAAGCCGACGATTTGACACGATTGGCGATCTTGAGTCAGGTTTTTTACAAAGAAATGGCGTTTGGCGTCAATGCCAACGATTACTACGCACCTGAAAACAGCTACCTCCACGAGGTGCTGCGTACCCGACGTGGTATCCCTATTTCTTTGGCTGTCATTTGGTTGGAATTGGCCCAGGGTTTGGGGCTAAATGCGCAGGGCGTTTCGTTTCCGGGCCATTTTTTAGTCAAGGTGACTCTTGAAGGGGGCTTGGTGGTTCTTGATCCCTTAACTGGAGAGTCTTTGGGGGTTGAGAATTTGGCTGAGCGACTTGGACCTTATCGTGCAGAAATCGATGCAAGCTCCAGCGCTGATCTGGACGATGGGGAAACACCCATGGGGCTGTATTTGCAAGCCTGCCCGCCACGGGATATGTTGGCCCGGATGCTGCGCAACCTGAAAGAAATTTTCCGCTCGCAAGAAGATTGGCCACGCACCTTGTGTGTGCTTGACCGATTGGTCTTACTCTTGCCCGATGTTTGGGCGGAACGGCGTGATCGGGGTTTGGTTTACGCTGAAATGGGTCTCAAGTCAGAGGCCTTGAAAGACTTGCAGCTCTATCTCCAGGCCGAGCCCCAAGCCATGGACCACGAGGCTTTGAGAGATCGCATTCAGGAACTCTCAAACACCTGACATTCCTGCTTTTTAGGCGACGACGACCTGAGCGCCATCGCCCTGAGGGGCAATTTTTCCGATCACGTAAACCTGCTCACCTGCTGCGCGCAATGTTTGGGCGCAAGCCTCGGCTTGGGCAGCGTCAATGACCACCACCATCCCGATGCCATTGTTGAAGGTGCGGTTCATCTCGATGTCGTCGATGCCTGCTGTTTTTTGTAACCAGGCAAACAACTCGGTTTGTGGCCAGCTGCCTTTTTGCAGGTGAGCGGCCAAGCCATCGGGTAAAACACGCGGAATATTCTCCAACAAACCCCCACCCGTGATGTGGGCCAGAGCCTTGATGGGGTGCGCTGCGAGGGCGGCCAGCACATTCAAAACATACAGACGTGTTGGCTCCATGAGGGCTTGTTTAAAGGGTTTTCCATCTAACGTGGCCGGCGCATTGCTGCCCGCGCGTTCAATGCATTTGCGTACCAAGCTGAAGCCATTAGAGTGCACACCACTTGAAGCCAGCCCCAAAACCACGTCGCCTGCAATGACGTTTTGTCCAGTTAATATTTTGGATTTCTCGACTGCACCGACCGCAAAACCCGCCAAATCGTATTCACCCGAGGGGTACATGCCCGGCATTTCAGCGGTTTCACCGCCAATCAGGGCGCAGCCTGACATCTCGCACCCTTTGGCGATGCCGCCCACTACTGCGGCGGCGGTGTCCACATCGAGCTTGCCGCAGGCAAAGTAGTCCAGAAAAAACAAAGGCTCAGCCCCTTGAACCAGTACATCGTTCACGCTCATGGCCACCAAATCAATGCCCACGGTGTCGTGCATATTCCATTCAAAAGCCAGCTTGAGCTTGGTGCCGACACCATCGGTGCCGCTGACCAAAACGGGTTCTTTGTAGCGTTTGGGGACTTCAAAAAGTGCCCCAAAACCGCCAATTCCGGCCAGCACGCCCTCTCGCATGGTCTTCTTGGCCAAAGGCTTGATGCGTTCGACCAAGGCATCGCCTGCAACGATGTCGACACCGGCGTCTTTGTAGGAAAGTGGAGTTTGACTCATGGTTTTGGCCCAAAAGGGGCAGGTAAATAAAGAATGAGGGGCCAATAAACGGACTGGCAGACTAAAATCAGGCACTATTTTAAGGGTTGACCCTGACCGCTCAGATCCAGCCATTGCAAAAATCGAGAACCCCTTGCAAGCACCACTTCCATTTTTGATGACCCGCCTGGCCGCATGGTTCGGTGTTGCCTTGGTGGCCGTCGTGGTTTTCTGGTTGCTGGCCCCCGTGCTGGCACCCTTTGTCGTTGCGGCGGTCATGGCGTACGTATTGCATCCTTTGGTTTTGCGCTTGGAGGGTGTGACCAGGGGGCGGCTGCCACGGGTTTTGGCTGTGCTGATGGTGGAGGCCCTGGCCATCCTGGCATTGCTCGGGATATTGTTGCTGTTGGTGCCTATTCTGGTGAAGGAGTTACCGCTTCTTCAGCAGCAATTGCCCCTGCTGCTGGATCGATTGGGCGATGCGCTCAATCCTTTGCTGACCCAACTAGGCTTTAACGTTTCGCTCGATTTGCGTGACCTTAAAGCCCAGCTTGTGGGCTATCTGGGTGCCAATCGTGAAGACTGGTGGGCACCCCTGATGTCATCCATCAAATTGGGTGGCAGTGTGGCTTTGGCCTTGATAGGCTATGCCGTGCTGGTGCCTGTGGCCTTGTTTTACTTGTTGCACGACTGGACCCGATTGGTCAGCGGCGTGATTGAGTTGGTGCCTCCCGCATGGCGAGGCACTTTTGACAGCTTCATGCAGGAGAGCGATACGGTATTGGGTGAATACTTGCGCGGGCAGTTGTTGGTCATGCTCGCTTTGGCGGTTTTTTATTCGGTCGGGCTCCGGCTCTTTGGCCTGGATCTGGCTCTGCCGATTGGCTTGTTCACGGGTCTCGCCGTTTTTGTTCCATATCTGGGTTTTGGCTTGGGCTTGGTGTTGGCATTGCTGGCGGGCCTGCTTCAGTTTGCATCCGGGCAAGCGGTGATCATGGTTGCCGTGGTGTTTGGCTTGGGCCAACTCATTGAAAGTTTTGTGCTCACGCCGCGCTTGGTGGGCGAGCGCATCGGTCTGCACCCTCTGGCCGTCATACTGGCCTTGATGGCCTTCGGTCAGGTGCTGGGTTTTGTGGGGGTGTTGATCGCACTGCCAGCCAGCGCCGTATTACTGGTGGCACTGCGCCGCTTGCGTCGCCAATATTTGCAAAGCGACCTGTACCAAAATAGTGGTGCCAGTGAAGCTGGGCAGGAATCCGACAAAGCATGAAGCAACTGGCTCTGGAGATCGGTCTGGCGTCATCGCCCACACTGGATAATTTTTTTGCAGGTCCCAATGAAGCGGCAGTTGGACATCTTCGGTTGTGGACCTCATCCAGCAGTCGTTCGCCGGTACCCAGTTATTTATGGGGCGAAAGCGGATCGGGCAAGACACATCTGCTGCACGCAGTACACCACGCACTGAAAGAGCAGGGTGCGCAAGTCGGTTGGCTAGACGCGCATACCTTGAATCCGCCTGAATTCAAGGACGAATGGACTGCCGTGCTGATGGACGATGTCCATCTGTACAACCTAGAACAGCAACACACCGCTTTCAATTGGTTTGTGAACGCACTCACCCCCCGGGTGGGCGTGCCACGTTGGGTTTTGGCGGCGGGCACTTTGCCCCCTGCTGACCTCAAATTGCGTGACGATTTGCGCAGTCGCCTCGGTTGGGGCCACGTCCACGGACTTGAGCTGCTGGATGAACCCGCACGACGATCCGTGTTGCGTCAAGAGGCGGATGCCCGAGGATTGTTCTTAAGTGATGAAGTCATGTCTTATATGCTCAATCGCTTTTCGCGCGACTTGGGCAGTCTCATGCAATTATTGGACCATTTGGACCACTATGCTTTGCAAACGCAACGCGCTCTGACTATTCCGTTAGTGCGTGCCATGCTGGAGAATCAATGAAACTCGCGTTGTTCGACCTGGATCACACGCTCTTGCCACTGGATTCCGACCACACCTGGGGGGTGTTCACAACCGAGATGGGCTGGAACGACCCTGCTATCTTCAATCAGCGAAATGACGAGTTCTATGCGCATTACCAAGCGGGAACACTCGACATACATGACTATGTGCGCTTTGCAACCTTGGCCGCTCGGGAGCGGGGTGCCACCGAGGCAGCCCGTGCCCATGCCCGTTACATGGACGAAGTGATTCGGCCCCGCATCACGCCAGAGGCGCTGGCGCTGGTACGATCGCATCAGCATGCAGGGGATGTCGTTGTCATCGTGACGGCCACCAACGAGTTTGTCACGCGTCCAATTGCCCAGGCTTTTGGGGTGAGCGAATTGATCGCCGTGGAGCTTGAACGCGATGCCTCGGGCTGGATCACTGGCGAGATCAAGGGGACCCCTTCATTCAGAGAAGGTAAAGTCACCCGTGTTGCGCTGTGGCTGCAGCAGCAAGGACTGACTTGGAGCGATGTGGAGATGACGTTCTATTCAGACTCCATGAACGACCTCCCTCTTTTGGAAAAAGCCCACCATCCGGTGGCAACGAACCCTGACGCTCGGTTGCGTCAACTGGCCATTGAGCGTGGCTGGCGCATCCTCGAACTCTTTCAAGAATGATCACTAAATTCATTAACAGGCTGATGGGCAAATCGCCCAAAAGCAACAAGCCCGACTTTGGACGGCGCACCGAAGTTCCCGCATCGGTGCATGGCATTGACCCCAACTTGGTGGACGAGCGCGCGGTGCAGGTGGTCAGAACCTTGCAACAAGCCGGTTACGAGGCTTACATTGTTGGCGGCGCTGTGCGCGACTTGTTGGTGGGTTTGCGGCCCAAAGACTTTGATGTCGCCACCGATGCCACCCCCGAGCAAGTCAAGGGCCTGTTTCGCCGAGCCTTCATCATTGGCCGTCGCTTTCGAATCGTGCACGTTGTGTACGGTCGAGGCCGTGACAACGAGGTGATTGAGGTATCCACTTTTCGCGCCCATCTGGACAACGCTGCAGCTGAGCAAGTCAAAGGCAACGAGCGCACCAGCAAGAGCGAATTGGCGGGGATGAAGCATGCGGTGGATTCATCCGGCCGGGTGCTGCGTGACAACGTTTGGGGGCCGCAGGACGAAGACGCCACCCGACGCGATTTCACGGTCAATGCCATGTATTACGACCCCGAATCGCAATGTGTGGTGGACTATCACGGCGGCATTCAGGACTCCAAGAAGCGTGTGCTGCGAATGATCGGCGACCCGGTAGCGCGTTACCGTGAAGACCCTGTGCGCATCATCCGTGCCGTCCGTTTTGCCGCCAAACTCAGCCCCTTGGGCTTTAAACTTGAGGCTAAAACTGCCAAACCTCTGGCAGCATCCATGGCGCTTTTGGCCGATGTGCCACAAAGTCGTTTGTTTGATGAAATGCTCAAATTGTTGCAGACAGGTCATGCCTTGGCATCCATAGCGCAACTCAAAAATTTGGGACTTTCCAAAGGCATTTATCCCTTACTGGATGTCGTGGTGGAGCGTGCCGAAACTCCTTTTGTGCACGTTGCCCTGTCCGATACCGATCGCCGTGTTGGCGAAGGCAAACCGGTCGCCCCCAGTTTTTTATTGGCTTGTGTGTTGTGGGCCGATGTGCGTGAAGGCTGGGCCCTTAGATTGGCTCGAAAGGACCATCCGCATCCAGCCTTGCAGGATGCGATTGATGAAGTTTTTGAGGCCCGCATTGGCGATGTCTCGGGCCGGGGCAAGTTGGCCGCAGACATGCGTGAAATCTGGATGATGCAACCGCGATTTGAAAAACGTTTAGGCAGTTCACCCTTTGGACTGGTCGAACAGGCCCGTTTTCGGGCTGGTTTTGACTTCTTGCGTTTGCGGGCGGAAATTCAGGAAGTGGATGAGCGCTTGGCCGACTGGTGGCAAGAGTTCAGTATGGCGAGTGATGCAGAGCGGGAAGACTTGGTGCAGGCCGTCAAGGCAGAGCAAGTACCCAAGCCGCGAGTCCGCCGTGCGCCCAGACCTGAGGGGGCTTCATCTTCTAGGGCGACTGATGGTCAGGGGGAGACAAAACCTGAGTTGCCTGCATCAAATTCATCGGAGTCAGACGAGGGTGGCGGCCCCAAAAAGCGCCGTCGCCGTCGGCGCAAGCCGGGTGCTTCAGGCGAAACAACTTCAAGTTCGGGCAGCGCCGAATAATCTCTTGCAGGAGTTCTAGGGTGAACCTCACGCGCGATCCTGTGGACGCTTTTGTCGCGATTGGGGCCAACTTGGGCGATCCCCAAAACACGGTTTTGCTGGCTTTTGAAAGTCTGAACCACTTGCCTGGCACTGATTTGACAGGCCGCTCCCGCCTGTACCGCACGGCGCCGTATCAAGCTCAAGGCCCTGACTTTATCAACGCCGTAGCTCAAATCAAAACGCATTTGACGGCCCCCGAATTGATGGACGCCTTGCTGGCGCTTGAGCAGATCGCTGGGCGCGAGCGCCTGTTTGTGAACGCACCGCGAACGCTGGATCTCGATTTACTCCTGTATGGCGATGCCCGTGTCAGCAGTCCGCGCCTGACCTTGCCGCATCCTCGGTGGCGCGAGCGGGCATTTGTGCTCTATCCCATGGCCGATTTGATACCGGATAGCGTGACGGCCACAGATTTCAAACGGGTTTCGGGTCAGGCCATTCAAGTTGTGGCGTGGGACAAGCCATGACCTTTATCACGGGCATCCCAGCGCGGGTCACTGACTGATCTGTCGGGCTGCTTCAATTTGGTATTCAAAATACCTTTGAAAACTGAAAGCCAGGCTGGACATCAAGACCGCTGTGCCAATCAGCAAAGCAATGGCAATACCGCCTATCGTGGCCCAATTGGTTTGGCCGGGTTTAGCCTCTGGATGGGCTTGAGGATTGAACTTGGCATTCCATTTTTCGGGTGGCATCAAACCATAAACAATGGCGTTGAGGGCGCAACCCGCAATCGTGAAGCCTAAAAATGGAATCAACAACCAACTCAGCGTATCGTCTAAGCCCAGTTGCTTGACCCGTTCAAGCCCATAAAAGCCCAGTGCTGTTGGAACGGGCAACAACCAACCCAGCATGTCCCCCAAACCCTTTAGGTAAAAGCGATGTAAACCCAAAGGGCCACCCCAAAAAGTCAACCAAGTCGCGATAGTTTTGTTTTTCATGGGGTTGATTATTGCGGAGCTGAACTGTCGCCCGCACCCAAAGGTTTTTCCATCATCACAACGTCCAGCCAACGGTCAAATTTCCAGCCGCAAGATTTAAGAACGCCCACATGGCTGAAGCCCAATGTTTGGTGCAAGCCTATTGACCCAGCGTTGCTCGAATCTCCTATGACGGCCAGCAACTTGCGAACCCCCGCACGCTCTGCCCGGCTGCAAAGCTCGGCCAACAAGGCCTTGCCTAAACCCCTGCGGTGCGCGTTGGACGCCAAGTAAATGGAGTCTTCAGCCGAAAATCGGTAAGCCGGACGTGGTTTAAACCAATTGCAATAGGCAAAGCCCAAAACCACCTTGTCCTGCTCTAACACCAAGTAAGGCAGGCCTTTGGAAAGTACATCCGCACGGCGGCTGGCCATGTCAGTCTCGGAGGGTGGATCTATCTCGAAGGTCCCGGTTCCGGTCAGGACGTGGTGGCGGTAAATAGCAGTGATGGCCGGGATATCTTCTTCACGGCTGGGTCGGATGAGTGGCAAGGCTAGGCTCCCGTTGTATAATGGCAGGCTTTTCAGTGTGTCACTGGCCGGGTGGCCAGTTGCGTGTCTCAAACGCTGAAGGATACCGGGCATCTGGGCATTTGTTCCCAAGATACCCAACCACCCAAGGATAAATCATGGTTGTTATTCGTTTGAACCGCGGCGGCTCTAAAGCACGTCCTTTTTTCAACATCGTCGTTGCTGACAAGCGCGTTCGTCGCGATGGTCGTTTCCTCGAGCGCATCGGTTTTTACAACCCCACAGCCAAAGGTGGCGAAGAAGGTCTGCGCATTGCACAAGACCGTCTGACCTACTGGAAGAGCGTGGGTGCTCAGGCTTCCCCCACGGTGGACCGTCTGATCCGTCAAGCCGGTAAAGCCGCAGTCTGATCGGTTGGCCTTGGCCATGCGTCCCGTTTTGGAAACAGTCGCACTGCCGACTGACGCCATTGAAATAGGTCGCATAGCGGATGCCTGGGGCATCAAAGGCTGGTTCAAGGTCTTGCCCCACAGCGCCTCACCCGAGGCGCTTTTTTCTTCCAAGCGCTGGTTTTTGTTGCCCCCTGACCGGCCAATGAAGCCGCCCCGCACCACCGGGACAGAGCGGGCATCACCCGGCCTCCTCTCTTGGACAGAACCCTTGATGCTGAAAATCAAGGAAGCCAAAGACCATTCAGGCACTGTTGTGGCATCTGCCCAAGACATTGATGACCGGAATGCTGCCGAAAGTTTGCGTGGTGCACGCATTTTTGTGCCACGTTCGAGCTTTCCCGCCGCCAAAGAGGGTGAGTACTATTGGGTTGACCTCATTGGACTTCAGGTGGTCAACCGTGAAGGGCTTGATTTGGGTCAAGTCCGTGACCTCATGTCCACGGGGCCCCAAACCGTATTGGTGATTGAAGCCCCGGCAGAGGGATCGGGTGGTAAACCTGTAGAGCGCATGATTCCTTTTGTTGGGGCCTTTGTTGACGGTGTTGACATTCCCGGCAAACGCATCACGGTTGATTGGCAGCCCGACTACTGAGTTGTTTCGGCCGTGGAGGGGCCATCCATGCGCTTTGACATCATCACCCTGTTTCCAGAGTTATTTGCGCCGTTGTTGAGCAACGGCATCACACGACGAGCCTTCGAGGCGGGCTTGGTCGAGGTGCATTTTTGGAATCCCCGCGACCATGCCGAAGGAAATTACCGTCGGGTAGACGACCGTTCCTTTGGTGGCGGGCCCGGGATGGTCATGATGGCCGAACCCCTATTCAAATGTGTGACCGCCATTCGAGCAGACAGACAGGATGAGATACGCGCTCCGTTGGTCCTTTTTTCACCCATTGGTTGTGTGCTCAACCATTCGGCAGTCGAGACATGGTCGCAAAGCGCTGGGGCAGTCTTGTTGTGCGGGCGCTACGAAGGCGTGGACCAACGGTTTATAGACCAATACGTCGACCAGCAAATCAGTTTGGGTGACTTTGTTTTGTCTGGCGGTGAAATTGCGGCCATGGCCTTGCTCGACGCAGTGGCCCGTTTGCAACCCGGTGTACTGAACGATGCAGGTAGTCATCAATTGGATAGTTTTAATCCAGCGCTGGACGGCTTGCTGGACAGTCCGCATTACACACGCCCAGAGGATTGGCATGGACGCAAGGTTCCGGCTGAATTGATGTCGGGTCATCATGCCCATATTGAACGTTGGCGGCGGGAGCAAAGTCTGCGTCTGACCGCATTGCATCGACCTGATTTGCTTGTTCAGGCCCGTCTTTTGGGTCATCTGAGTCCGCAGGACGAGACATTTTTGACGCAAGAACGCTTCAATTCTGAATTAACAAACCCCGGCACCGATTCAAAAAAGCTATAATCAAAGGCTTTTCGATCCTCTACCCGCCGCGATTTGGCTCAGTCATGCTCAGGTATGGCCCTTACAGCACAAAACGCCCCTTGTGTAGCGAGGCATGATCGGACGGAGTTCAATATGAATCTGATTCAAACTCTTGAGCAGGAAGAAATTGCCCGTTTGGGTAAAGTCATTCCTGAGTTTTCCCCAGGCGACACCGTGATCGTCAGCGTCAACGTGGTGGAGGGTGCGCGCAAGCGGGTCCAAGCCTACGAAGGTGTTGTGATCGCCAAGCGTAACCGTGGCCTGAACAGTGGCTTCACTGTGCGCAAGATCTCCAGTGGTGAAGGCGTGGAGCGTACGTTCCAAACCTACAGCCCTGTGATTGCCAGCATCGAAGTCAAGCGTCGCGGTGATGTGCGCCGTGCCAAGTTGTACTACTTGCGCGATCGCAGCGGCAAGTCGGCACGTATCAAAGAAAAGTTGCCCCAGCGCAAAGCGGCACCAGCTGCCAAAGCGTAAAGCCTTTTTGGCTCTGCGAAAAAACCGCCCGGGCGCAAGCCCAGGGCGGTTTTTTTTGGTTGACAAAAAACTTCAAGCTACCTTGCGATCAAAAAGGTATCAATTTTTTCGAGGCAGTCAAATCAGCTCCACAAGGATCAGGTTCTCAACTCGCTTTCGATCAGTTGGCGCATGATCACGCCATTGCGGTCTGGGATGGCAGCGATCCCAAGTTCAGAAAATAGCTTGACGCTTAAGGCAAGGTGTCAGTTTGGCTGCTTTCGTCCGTGCAAATCGAGGCGGCAGCCCAAGCCGTGATCGTTCATGGCGGGTTCCTATCCACCATCTACCACGACATTGGAACCATAGGTTGCGTTTGCAAATGGGCGAGGCGTGCTACCTGCATACAAGGTGAGTATTTGTGCTGCGCAGGCTGAATGCATGAGCTAACTTGCGCGCAGGGGCAGGTCAAACGAAAACGCGCGGGATCGCGCCATGCACTTTGAGAGGATAGAAAGGGTTTTGACTTAATGACTTGAAGAAATCCTGTGCTTCGCAAACCCTGGTGTAAACGTAACGCTCATGTTGCAACTGAAGTTATATGTTCTGGCGGTGTTTACAGGTTTTTTCAATCCGGCAAATTTCTAAATCGGGCGACACATTTTCGTTGTAAATTTAATTAATATTAATTTAATTATATTAATTGGATGGTATTTTTGAGCAGCCCAGGATGCCTCTATTTGCTGACTTGCACATGCTGCTAAAAGCTGAGTGGCGTTGGCTTGATGTGCTGCACTAAACCGACACGGTTTCTCCACGGATTGACTAAGGTTAACCTTCAGATTTGGGCAAAATGAAATTATTTATTTAAAAAATAATTACTAGTAAATTTAACATTTTTGCAAAATTTGATAAGTAGAATAAGATTTATCAAAAATTCTATTTTTTTTAAGGTTGGAATTTTTTTGTATGTCGTGCTGACCTGCCCGCCATAAACCGAATCAGTTGACGCCCCAAATTTTCCCCAAAGAAAAGACCCTGCCATGAAAAATATGATTCGCCTTGCACTGTCCGCTTTGGGCATCATCGTCTTGAGCGCTTGTGGTGGGGGCACCGGCAGTACCGTCAGCCAAACCGACAGCGGCTTCAGCTTGGAGGGCGGCTTGGCACAAAAAGGCCCGCTGCTCAAGGGCTCGCGCGTGACGATTGCCGAACTCAATCCGCTGAACTACCAACCCTCGGGCCGGAGCTACGACCTGCTGACCACTGACAACAAGGGCGGCTTTAGCTCTTCGGGTATCAACTTCACCCGCCAGCACGTACAGACCTTTGCCGAGGGTTACTACTTCAACGAAATCACCGGAGCGATGGCCAGTGACTCAGTGCTGCTGCAGGCGCAAGGCGACCTTACCGTGGACCGCCTGGTCAACGTCAACTTGCTCACCACCCTGGCTGGGCCACGCACGGTGGCACTGGTGACCGACAAAACAAACGCCTACGGACTGTCTACGTACCGGAACTTTGCTGCCTCGCGCACGCAGGCGCAAAAAGAAGTATTGGCGGCTTTTCGCATCTACAACGGCGCGGACATGATGAGCGGTGACACCAGCTTGACCACCGTCACGATACCCAACAACTTCAGCGAAATGGACATCGCCAAAGATGCCACGCCCAACAAGATTTTGGTGGCCTTGTCAGCGGTGGTCATGAAAATTGGCGGCAACGGCGTGGGCGTTAGCCAATTCATCGCCAACTTTCAGCTCGATTTGGTCGATGACGGCCTGATCAACGGCACTGCCGGCTCCAGCGCCTTGCGAACCAGCATCGACACCGCGTCTGCAGCGGTGAATCTGACCGACGTTGCCAGCAACCTCAACACCTTCTACGCGCTGCCCTTGAATCTGAACGCCTTGACGAGCACTACGACGTTTACTGCCGCGCAGCTTACCCCCTGGGTGGACAGCTCGGGCGGTACGGATCTGGTGGTCGACAAGTTCAAGTCCAGCAGCACCAGCGCAGTGGTGAACACGGTCAGCAAATCGGCCGCTTACACGGCGGGCAGCGACGACGCGGGCACGTGCTTCTCGGTGGGAACGGTCACCACGGGCGCCACCGGTGCTTTGTACGTCACCACCACCGGCGCCACTGCCACCACCACTGCCTACACCGCCCCGGTGCTGGTGACCAAAGGCCAAACTGTGGCCTTGGGCCTGACCGCGAGCGCAGCAGGCAGCTATGCCGGCTTTATCCAGCGCTCAGCCGCAACCTCAGGTGTGTGCCCAACGACAACACCCACGACCGGGACAACGAGACTGCAAAAGTACAGCATCACGGCCACTGCAGCTGCAACCGCGCCGGGGACGCCCACCAGCGTTGTGGCAACGGCAGGTGCCGCCCAAATTTCGGTAGCCTTTACGCCGTCGACGAGCGGCGGTACGGCCACCAGTTATACGGTGACATGCGGCACAAAAACAGCCACAGGAACGGCCAGCCCCTTGGTGGTTACCGGGCTGACGAATGGAACGGCTTACACCTGCACGGTAACGGCAACCAACACCAGTGGCACGAGTGCGGCTTCCTCCAGCAGCGCTTCGGTCACGCCCACTGCCGCTGTGACCGCGCCGGGCGCTCCTACGATCGGGACAGTGACTGCGGGTAAAGCGCGGGCCAGTGTGGCTTTTACCGCTCCTAGCTCGAACGGTGGCTCAGCCATTACCAACTACACAGCGTCTTGTGCTTTGGGAACATCTACTCCCGTGACCAAAACCGGCACTGCCAGCCCACTGGTGGTGACTGGACTAACCAACGGCAGTACATATTCCTGTACTGTCACTGCGACCAACAGTGCAGGAACCAGCGCAGCTTCTTTGGCAGTCAGTGTCATGCCTGTGGACGGTACAACGGCCGTCCCCACCAAGCCCACGATCACTTCGGTCACGGCAGGCGCCGCGCAAATTACGGTCGCATTTAGCGCCGCGACGTCTGGTACTACCGCCACCGGCTTTACCGCAACATGCGGCACAAAAACAGCCACTGGAACTTCTAGCCCCTTGGTGGTCACCGGGCTGACGAATGGAACGGCCTATACCTGCACAGTAACGGCGTCTAACGCAGGGGGTGTCAGCACGGCGTCTACCACCAGCAGTTCAGCTACACCAACGGCCTCCGCAGCACCCAACGCGCCCACCATCAAACAGGTGGATGGAGCGACAAGTGGTGTTCTCATCTATTTTTCTGCTGCCAGTTCGGGAGGCACCCCGAGCTATTACAAGGCCACCTGTACCCCATCAGGCGGTACAGCTGTTACCTCAGCCAACTTTTCGGCAAGCCCAATTTGGTTGAGCGGCTTGACAAATAACACGCTCCACAGTTGCACGGTGGTGGCCGGAAATTCCACTGGTGATAGCGCTGCATCAACAGCGGTGTCCGGAACGACAACCACCGCCTCCACCGCACTGGTCACACCCACTGTGAATGGTGTGTTGCCCGGGGATGGGCGCATCAGCGTGCAGTTCAATTACATCGGCGGTAAGGTGACCACGCAAACCGCTTCAACTACCGATACACCGGCAAGTGGTTACATCGCCTTGTGCACATCGTCCAACGGTGGCGTGAGCAACACCAGCCTGGGAAGTGCGGAGTACAACTCGGCGACAGGTGCCAACGTCACCAATCCCCTGGTGGTCAGCGGACTGACCAATGGCAAAACCTACACCTGCTCGGTTGGGGGTTATATGCTGGACAGTAGCAAGTACTATCTTGCGGCTTCGACGGCCAGCAGTGCCACGATACCCAATGCCGGTCCATCGAATGCCACTGGCGTGTTGGCCAGTACGGCCAACACAACCCACATAACGACTTACCCGGCTTACAGCAGTTACTGCAACTACACCAACCAGACTGCCACTGGTACTGGCGCGGTTCCGACCATCACCTACTCCACTGTCGCGTCGACCACCACAACTGGCACGAGCCAGGCTGAGCTCACCTGCACTGGCACAACGACCCGAACCCTGACCGGCAATGCGTTGCCAGACCACCTTTCGTCGCAGTTTTTTACCAACGGCCTGTCGGGTTACACGGGGACGCCCTACTTCTCTGGAAACCCCAACAAGATTGGTACCGCTGTGGTGAGCAAGGTCATGCCTTATAGCGGCACCATTTCTACCGCTTACTCAATGGGCACCAATGGTTATGACACGTCCAGCTGTTACTCGTACACGACGTCAAGCAGCCCCAGCAACACCAACGCCACGTTCAGCAACACCACAGGGATATACCGTTGCAAGTTCGTGTCCTACAACTATGCCAACAACAGCGTCTTGATTGAGCCAGGCACTGCCGAGACTTATGCAGGCACGACTAACACCTACAAGGTGGTCGGCAAGAACCTCTACCAAGACGTGGGCCTGGATCCGAGCAATGCGCACAACCAGCCTACGATGTCAGGCACCTCCACGCTGATGTATGGCAACTACCACTATCACGGTGTTCCTGAGGGCCATGTGGCACGCATCGGTAAGGGCAACAGCACCATGACCTTGGTGGCCTTTGCCGCCGACGGCTTCCCTATCTATGCCCGCTACGGTTACAGCACGCGGACCAGTTCGACGAGCGGGGTGAAGATCATGAAGTCGAATTACCGCCTGCGTACAGCGGACGAACTCAAGGCGGCTGGATACACCGACCGGCCCAGCACCGCTTTGGCACCCTATGGGACTTTTGAGCAGGACTGGGTTTTTGATGCCGCAACTACTGGTGGTGACTTGGATGCCTGCAACGGCCGCTATGGCGTGACACCCGAGTCCCCCACGACGGCGGTCTACCACTATTTCATCACTGACAGTTACCCCTTTGTGCAGCGCTGTGTGTTTGGCCAAAACCCTGAATCCTGGGCAACTGGCAACTGATGCACACAGGCCTGTATTTCTCATGTCCGCCTTTGCCAACCTGTGGCGATGCAAGCCTTGCTGGGCGTGGCTGCTTTGGGCTGCTGGCGTGATGATGAGCAGTTCTGCCTGGGCGCACCTGATGTCGGCGGGCGTGGGCTCGCTGCATGTGCGAGAGCATGATGCCGTGGTACTCATCGGCGTGCCCGTGGCCGCTTTCACAGGTGCCGATGACGATGGCGATGGCTTGCTGCAACCCAGCGAAATCAAGGCGCACCGGACTGAAATTCTGGCGCAACTGGCCCGGACTTTTCACCTCTCGGTGGGGGGGCAAGAAGCCGTCGTACGCGAAGCCCTTTTGATGACATCGGTCCATGCCCACGACGGGGTGAGCGCACCCCAGTTGGAGTGGTGGGCCTTGCTGGATTTTGCCTTGCCCGTACAGGCCACCAACTGCACGCGAGTCGGTCTAAAGTGGTTTCCCGGTACCCATCAAGCGGTCGATGACATGGTTTACACCCTGCAGTTCCGGCATAAAGATCACGTCCAAACCGCTGCATTCAGCAAGGCCCAAACGCATCACGCATTTCAGTGCGCGGTGGATGCCGCTGTAGTACAGCATTAGCCGAAACCACGCGCTTGAATTGACGCCCGCAATTTTCCCAAAGAAAAGACCCTGCCATGAAAAATATGATTCGCCTTGCACTGTCCGCTTTGGGCATCATCGTCTTGAGCGCTTGTGGCGGGGGCACCGGCAGTACCGTCAGTCAAACCGACAGCGGCTTCAGCTTGGAGGGCGGCTTGGCACAAAAAGGCCCGCTGCTCAAGGGCTCGCGCGTGACGATTGCCGAACTCAATCCGCTGAACTACCAACCCTCGGGCCGGAGCT